>CAIWVT010000404.1 GCA_903916135.1 uncultured bacterium | reverse complement strand
GTCTTCGTGTCTTCGTGGTGTTTTTTTTCTTTGTGGTTTTCGAAAGTAGCTCTTTATTAAAATGCCGCAGTTTCCCGAAATTGAAGCAATAAAAGCGGCAAAAAACAGTTTGAAATCCGTAGAAAAATCATTCCACGAAAATAAATTTCTCTATATGGATTTTTTTTAGTAATTTTGATAAACTTTTTTGAGCATCTATGAAAAAAACTTTCTTATCGGCATGGCTTCTTTTGGTTTTGAGCATTAGTGCTTTTGCCACGCATCAGCGTGCCGGGGAAATCACGTATAGATGGCTTTATGGCTTCACTTACCAAGCTACCATTATCACCTATACTTATACGCCCAGCCCCGCCGACCGCCCTGAGTTGGAGTTATTTTGGGGCGATGGCACCTCGGATATTATTACACGGGTTGAAAAAATAAATCTGCCCGATAGCATCAGTCGTAACACCTATACCTATGACGGGCAGGGCACGGGCGGCATACATACGTATCCTGCTGCAGCCACTTATAGGTTATCCATGGAAGACCCTAACCGCAACGGCGGCATCGTCAACATCCCTAACTCGGTCAATATTCCCTTTTATATCGAAACCTATTTGGTCATCAACAATTGGTTGGGCAACAATTCCTCGCCTATATTGACCAACCCGCCTGTTGACAATGCCTGCATCTACAAACCCTTTATGCATAACCCTTGGGCGATTGACCCTGATGGCGACAGTTTGTCCTATCGTTTAGATTTCTGCAAAGGCTCGGGAGGGCTTTATATCCCCGGATATTTCTATCCCCCTGCCAATAACACACTCAATATTGATCCTTATACGGGCGAAATGCTGTGGGATAGTCCGCAGTTGAATGGCGAATATAATATATGTATCATTGTTGATGAATATAGACATGGCATTTGGATAGGCTCAGTAAGGCGCGACATGCAAATCACGGTGGTGAATTGCGACAACGACGAACCTCAAATTGATGCCCTGAAAGATACCTGTGTGGAAGCAGGCACCTATCTTGCCTTTAATGTTCATGCCTACGACCCCAATGTAAATACTATTACCCTTACGGGGAATGGGACGCCGCTGACAGTGCCGTCTTCTCCAGCAAATTTTCCCCAACCGGTGCAGGGCATAGGAACCGTCAACTCGCAATTCTCATGGCAAACGGAATGTTCGCATGTGAAAAAGAATCCTTATCAAATGAATTTCAAAGCGCAAGATAATGGACACCCCGTTGAACTTGTGAGTTTCGCCTCGGTGCGCATCATGGTGGTGGCGCCTTCTCCCAAAAACCTCACCGCAACCCCCACGGGTAATCATATCAACCTGAAATGGAACAAGGAGACGTGTACCAATGCCGTTGGCTATCGCATTTACCGCCGCAACGGCTACTACGGTTTCTTCCCCGACCATTGCGAAACGGGCGTGCCTGCCTACACAGGCTATGTGAAAATTGATCAAATAAATGATATCAATGACACCACTTATTTGGATGATAACAATGGCGCGGGATTGATACGCGGTATAGATTATTGTTATATGGTGATAGCTTATTTTGCAGATGAAGCTGAGAGTTATGCTTCCTTGGAAGCCTGTGCCGTATTGCAAAAAGATGTTCCTGTGCTCACCAATGTCAGCATCACCACCACCGACATAGCGACCGGCACCGTGTTTGTAGCGTGGTCGAAGCCCACCGAATTCGACACCATCCAAATCCCGGGACCTTATAAATATTTAATTTATCGGGGGCAGAATTTCACAGGTGCCCCTTACACACTTATTGATTCCGTGGCGTCCATAAACGATACCACCTACAATGATTCGCTGCTCAACACCAAAGATATGCCCTATCATTATCGCATAGATTTCTATAATGATGAACCGGGCAACCATTATTTGGTAGGTGCTGCCACGCCTGCCTCTTCCGTATTCTTAACCCTGACGCCTACGGATAACAAAATCATACTCTCGTGGCAATTTGATGTGCCATGGCAAAATGATTACTATGTCATTTACCGATTGAATCCGTTCACCACGCTTTATGACTCCATAGGATTTACGCTTCAACATACCTACTCCGACAGTGCGCTCATCAATGGCACCACCTATTGCTATTATGTGAAATCCGTGGGACGCTACACGGCAAGTGGCTATGCCTATCCTTTAATCAATTTGTCCGAACGGGTTTGTGGTGTTCCCATAGATAATGTTGCGCCATGTCCACCTTATATATATGGTGAAGCAAACTGTAAAGAAATCTTCAATCGTTTAGTTTGGACCAATCCCAACCATACGTGTGCGGATGATGTTGTCCGATATAATTTGTATTACTCTCCGGATGCTAACACAGCAGATTTTACGGTGATATTCACTACCACCGACTTATCCGATACGAATTTCATCCACTCAACTATTTATACGATAGCGGGCTGTTATTATATAACCGCTTTGGACTCCAACAACAATGAGAGCCTCCCAAGTAATGTGCTCTGTTTTGATATTGACGTTTGCTCGCCTTACACCTTACCCAATGTGTTCACTCCAAATGGCGATGGCTCGAACGATGTATTTAAACCTTTTCCGTATAATTTTGTAGATAAAATCTATATACAGATATTTAATCGTTGGGGAACGGTGGTTTTTACCACAGAAAACCCGGATATTAATTGGGATGGCAAGGACAAAATGTCGAAACGCGATTGCAGCGTGGGAGTTTACTACTATGTGTGCGATGTATATGAACGCAAATTGAATGGCTTGGCTAAAAGAAGTTTAACGGGCACAATCACGTTGATTCGATGATGCGAAAATAGGCAAAAACGAAAATATTTCATTTTTTTCTGCGCTATATCAATTATTTTTGCTTATTTAGCAGAATAATTCCAAATCAAATTTATTAACTAAAATCAAGTAATTATGTCAGAACAGAAAAAATTTGTGCCTTTTGTATCGTCAGAGACCAACATGGCAGAGTTCACAGTTCGCGCCTTAATCATCGGCTTAATCATGTCGGTGGTGTTGGGTGCCGCTAATGCGTATCTTGGGCTGAAAGCCGGGATGACCATTGCAGCCACGTATCCCGCTGCTGTAATAGGTATGGCAATTTTAAAAATGGTTAAGGGTTCTATTCTTGAAGAAAACTTTGCGCGTACCGTTGGTTCCATTGGAGAATCAGTAGCTGCAGGAGCAATCTTCACCTTGCCTGCATTTTTCATTTCAGGGGTGTGGCCCGAGTTTTATACTCCGGGACATTATATCACTTCGGCATTGATACTTGTTGCCGGTGGTATTTTAGGTATTATGTTTGTCGCCTTATTGCGTAGAGTGATGGTGGAAGATGTTGAATTGAAATTCCCTGAATCTATTGCGGCGGCAGAAATTCACAAAGCAGGACGCAGAAGCGGTGGTGGATCAAAATTCCTTTTTGGCGCTATGATAGGCGGTGCAGTGATACAAGCTTTAGGTCAATTTAAGTTCTTCGCCACAACATGGGAGAAATTTATTGTCTTTGGAAAACAAACAATAACAGGTACAGTTTTTACAGGTAAAGGCGGATTGCTTTTAAGTTCTCCCGGCATCAGCCCCGCGTATATGGGTGTTGGATATATCATCGGACCAAAATTGGGCGCGTTGAACTTTAGCGGTGGATTAATCGCTTGGGGTTTGTTAGCACCTATTATTTATTATTTCATTGCTCCCTCTATCAATATGGACTTTCTCAATAGTTGGGCAGCCATGCTCCAAGTGAAAGACCCCAACATGACCACGGCAGATGCTTTGGCAAAAGTGAGCGATTCAGGTTATCAAATCACGCAGGTGTGGAGATTCATCGTACGTCCTATCGCTATTGGCGGTATGCTTATGGGTGCATGTTTCACTTTATTTAAAATGAGAAAGAGTCTCGGTGCCGGCATCTCAAGAGCTTTGGGCGATGTTCGCAAAGCTGCAGGTGGTGGCAATGTTGCTACAGATCGCACAGAAAAAGACATTTCTTTCTTATGGATAGTAGCCGGTATTTTAGGCGTTGCTTGTTTAACCTTCTGTATAGCATTCTTTGTATTTAATGCAAGTTTAATTGTTTCTATAGCAGCAGCCACAGTGCTAATCGTCTTAGCATTTTTGTTTGGAGCTGTTTCAGGATATTTAGTTGGCATCATGGGTTCGAGTAACAATCCTATCAGCGGATTGACCTTGACAGCTTTGGTTGTCACGGCTTTGATTCTTGTAGCCCTTGGCGTAAGCGGAAAAGAAGGCATCGCAACCGTTTTAGGCGTTGCAGCTATTGTTTGTGTTTCGGCTGCCGTTGCCGGCGAAATGCTTCAAGATTTGAAAGCAGGACATATCTTAGGCGGAACACCATGGAAAATGCAGATTGGAGATATCATTGGTGTTATCTTAGCCGCATCGGTTATGTTTGGCGTATTGGTTATTTTGAACCAAGGTGATATTGCTAAAGGTATCAAAGAAGGTTATGAAGGCGGCTTTGGCAGTAAAAACTTGTCGGCACCACAAGCGAGTTTGATGGCGATGCTATCAAAAGGAATTGTTGGCGGACAAATGGCTTGGCCTCTCATCATTGTGGGTATGCTCATGGGACTCGGTTTAATTTTGATGCAAGTAAAAAGCCCGATGCTTGTCAGCGTGGGTATGTATTTGCCACTCGAAACAACCTTTGCAATCTTTTTAGGTGGTGTTGTAAAAGGCATTGTTGAAGCCATTGGAAAGAAGAACAACTATTCACTTGGTCAGAATGTGCGCATGGAGAACACAGGAGTGCTGCTTGCCTCCGGATTTATTGCCGGAGAAGCTTTGATGGGATTGGTATTTGCATTGCTATATTTCCTCAATGTGCCTACCTTTGCAATTTTCTCCGAACCATCATTCTTAGTAAGTATTTTGGTGTTAATCATCATCGCTTTTGTTTTGGTTTATTTCCCTGTAAAACATAGAGGCGCCGCTGACGAACCACCTCCACCAAGTGGAAACTTCTAAATAAAAAATCAAATGGGATTTTGTTCTGCAGAATCCCATTTTTTTATAATTTCGCAGCCAAAAAAAATCATGTCACAGAAAGTTTCATTAGTACTATCAAGCGGAGGTTGTCGAGGGCTTGCCCATATTGGCGTCATCGAAGAACTGTTGAAGGATGGCTATGAAATCACGTCTATTTCCGGATCGTCGGTGGGCTCATTAATTGGTGGGATTTACTGTTCGGGCAACATCAAAAGATTCACCGAATGGGTTTGCCAATTGGATGAGGTGGATGTGTTCGACTTTATGGACTTCACCTTTACGGGACAAGGATTTATAAAAGCCGAACGCTTTTTCCGAAGTCTTGAAGAATTTATTGGCTGCAAAACATTCGAAGAACTGAAGATACCTTTATCCGTTGTGGCAACCGATTTGACGCATCGCTCCGAGGTGGTGTTCGACAAAGGCAACCTTTTGTTGGCTATCCGAGCTTCGGTAGCGATTCCTTCCATTGTCACTCCTGTGCTATACAAAGACATGGTTTTAGTAGATGGCGGCGTCATCAACCCCATCCCTTCCGACTGTGTCAAACGTACAGAGGGAGATATTTTGGTGGTAGTGGATGTCAATGCTAACTTTCCCTATGAGAAACCAAAGTTTGATGCCATGACCTTCCCAAAAAAACAGTTCTCCGTAAAACGAAATCTTTTCAGATACATAAAAAATAACTTCAATTTGTTCTCTGATGAAAAACCTGAAAGCCAAGAAACGCATGGTTATCTCAGTGTGATTGACAAAACCTTTGATATCATGCAAGACCAAATCTGCCGTTTGACTGTTATGCAAGAAAAACCTGATATTAGCATTGACATTTCACGCCATGCCGCTTCCACCTTCGAATTCTATAAAGCTCAAGAACTCATAGAAGCCGGCAGAATTGCATACCGAAAAGCTAAAAACGCTAAGCATACCCATATACACCATACATCTCAAATCAATAAATCATAAATCTCAAATAAAATCATGGCAGTCAACTTTTTTCAAAGAAGAAAAATCCTCAAAAAGCTAAACTATATGGAAGCAACTCCCATAAGAAAAAGCAAATTTGAAACCGATGAACACGGTATCGTAACCATAGTGGTTCCTAAATTCAAAAACGAAAAGTTCAACACTTTTTTTTGTTCCCCACGCAAACGCTTTTTCCGCATTATGCTCGACGAGTTAGGAACAAACGTATGGCTTCAAGTTGATGGCAGAACCAAGGTTGGGACTATCTGCGAAAAATCTTTAGAGTTGTTGGGCGATAAGGTGCAACCCGTTCAGCTTCGTGTTACCAAATTCCTGACCATGCTCTACGAAGCAAGATATATCTCCTTTCAGGAAATTGAAAAATAAAATGTAGAAATTTTTGTGCTATTTGCTACGCACTATGGTGATAGGTCCTTTAATCAAACCTTTGCTATTCGTCTTGTCTTTATAACTTAAGATATAATAATAGGTGCCGTCAGGAACGCTTTGTGCATCCCAATCGTTCATATAGGAGTTTCGTTCATAAACAATCTTACCATTGCGGTCGGCAATCAACAAGGAATTCTCAGGATATTTATCCAAATTCTTTATCACAAACATATCATTAAATCCATCTCCATTTGGGGTAAATACATTTGGAATCTCAAGATTATAAACGACAGTTTCCACAGGATTCACAGTGTTCTCTTGCGTATTAGGCTCGATGATGGGTGTGAATTCAGATTCCGTTTCGGTATTTTGGTCAACAATAGGTTCCTGATGCAAGCTTGAATTCTGCGGATTCAACTTTTGGATATAATTCAACAAATTCAACACATTGTTTTTCGGCTTAGCGCTTTCACTATCATGTTTTGCGGTGGCAACAGCCGCTTTGTTATCCTTCGCAGAATTTGAATTGTTGTCTGCAACCGCTGTGTTTGCTTTGTTTGTAGAGTTGTCTTGTTTGGCAGGTGCCACTTGAATCTTTTTAGGAGTCTTCACATCGTGATGCGCTACAAAAATAGTTTTATTTTCCACTATCGGCGTCTGAGTGTTCAGGTCGTTGCTTTGTTTAGCAACAGGAGGAAGTGTCTGAGAAATTTTTGCAGGTGCAATAGTATTCTCTACCTTATTAAACAGTTCATTCTTTACAACATAAACGGCTCCAAAAGCAATACCTATGGTGAGACAAGCCGCAGCAGCATAACTAATCCACACTTTAGCTTGCATCGAAGCTACTTGTGTTTGTGGATTAAAGGAGCGTTTCAGTTTTCTGAAAGAAACAAAATCCAACACATCCTTCTTAAAAAGTTTGTACTTCAACTTTCCCCAAATGTGCGCATTTGGAGCGTGCTGATAGTTATCCAAAACATTTTTAAGATGACTATCGAAATTTGTTAGACCGTTATGTATATTCCCACTCATTATTTTTTGCTTGACAGCTTTTCTTGTATTATTTTTCGTGCTTTCGATAACTGTGATTTTGACGTTCCGACGTTTATATCCAGTATCTCGGCAATTTCTTTATGTTTATATCCCTCAACAACGTATAAGTTGAGCACTATTCTATATCCATGGGGCAATTCGTTCATCACTTTCAATATTGCGTCGGCTGAATGATTGTCCGAAATTTGCAAATCTTCACCATCTTTGATATCAATCTCCATAATATCATCAATATCGGAATGGAAGTAATGCTTCAAGTTTTTTCTGTAGTTGTTTATTGCTGTATTTACAACGATTCGTCGAATCCACGAACTAATCGAACTTTCTTTTCGAAAAGTGTGAATTTCCGAAAGAATCGTCATAAATGCCATCATCAAAACATCTTCAGCTTCATCTTTGGTACGGCAATACCTCATACAAATGCCCATCATAGATGACTTATAAGTATCAAAGAGAGCCTTTTGTGCTTTCCTGTTTCCAGCAATACAACCCTCAATTATTTTTTCTTCAAAGCTCATCTATTTTTTTTAAGACAATAAAATTATACAAAAGGTTGCACACTGAGCACATTTTTTTAAAATAAATTACTTTTTTATGCGTTTTGTCCAATTAATAGTATAAATTTGTTGACGAATTCTGATTACTAATTTTAATTTTTAATTTATCATGGGAAATATTTTAAGTGGTTTAAAACCAAGTGCCTTATGGCGCAATTTCGAGGATATATGTAGTATCCCGCATCCATCAAAATATGAAGAAAAAATGAGAGAACATGTTTTGAATTGGGCAAAAACTAATAATTTGGCAACTTACGTTGACGAAGTAGGCAACGTAATCGTTAAAAAACCTGCTACAGCCGGCATGGAAAATCGCAAAGGAATCATTTTGCAAGCGCATCTTGATATGGTTCCTCAAAAAAACAACGACACTCCACACGATTTTCTGACCGACCCTATTGTTCCTCGCATTGATGGCGATTGGGTGAAAGCTACGGGCACCACTTTGGGTGCAGACAATGGTTTGGGTATGGCTGCTGCGATGGCAGTGTTTGAAGCAACTGATTTGGTTCACGGACATCTCGAAATGCTGCTTACGGTGGATGAAGAAACAGGCATGACCGGTGCTTTTGGTTTGAAACCGGGCTTGCTGAGCGGCGACATCCTGATGAATTTGGATACGGAAGAAGAAGGCGATTTATGTGTAGGTTGTGCAGGTGGCACCAACGCCAACATCAAATTCACCTACACCAACGAAGCTCCTTCGGCAGATGTTCAGGCATTCAAACTGACCATCAAAGGGCTCAAAGGCGGACATTCGGGTGTGGATATCAATTTGGAACGCGCCAACTCCAACAAACTTCTCAACCGTATGTTGTGGAATGGCTACAACAAAATGGGATTGCGCCTCGCCGCTATTGATGGCGGAAGTTTGCGCAATGCTATTCCTCGCGAATCTATGGCTATAATCACCTTGCCAAAAAATCAGGTGGAGGCTTTCCAAAGTTATGTGAAAGAAATCACCGCCGTTTTTATCAATGAATATAAAAATGTGGAAACCGACATCACCTTGGTGTTCGAAGCCTGCGCTATGCCTGCCAACTTGATTGACAATGCTACCACAGGCAAACTTCTGAACGCTATCTATGCCACGCCCAATGGTGTCATCCGCGTGAGTCAGGATATGAAGGGCTTGGTGGAAACTTCTACCAACCTTGCTATCGTGAAATCGGGAAACAATGTGATTGACATAAAATGTTTGTTGCGCAGTTCGGTGGATAGCGCTAAAGATGATTTGGAAAATATGTTTGCAGGTGTTTTCACTTTGGCAGGAGCCGAATGTGTGTTTGATGGGCAATATCCCGGATGGAAACCCAATTTGGATTCAGCCATTTTGAAAGAAATGTTGGCAGCATACGAAGCACAATTTGGTAACAAACCACACATCGGCGCCATACATGCCGGATTGGAATGCGGTTTGTTGGGCGGAGTTTACAAAAATTGGGATATGATTTCTTTCGGACCCACTATCAACTTCCCCCACTCGCCGGACGAAAAAGCAAATATTCCTTCGGTAGAGAAATTTTGGGCATTTCTGACGGAAACTTTGAAGAATGCTCCTCTAAAGTAGAAAGTTCATCAAGTTTGTAAAGTTCATCAAGTTTGTAAAGTTCATCAAGTTTTAATTTATAAAGGAAAAAGGCTTGCCTCTGTTAAGGGGGCAAGCCTTTTGTTTTATGGAAACTTTACAAACAGGCATAGCTTGTTGATATATCTTTGACTAAGGTGGAATCTTAGCCTAACTGAATCATTGTTGTCTGATTTAATAATGTTTCGTCCCTACGGGACTTAAAAAACCGTGCATTGAGTTTTCTATAAATATCAAATCCCTACGGGATTGAGGATTTCAGCTTGCAAGGTTGTCCCGTAGGGACTAAATGTTTATAGAAAAAACAAACCAACGCAGCATTAATACCGATACGGTATCTGTAATAGTCCAATAAATTGAACTATAACAGCTACTCTATCGGCATTATACCAAACGGAGTTTGGATTAAAATATAGAAAGTAATGGTATAAGTCCCGTAGGAACGAAATATAGCTGAATCACAAGCCCGATAAGGAATTAAAAGGTCCGATAATATTCCCCTCGGATACTAATAATAAAAATTCTTCTATTCGTCCTTAAAAATCACTACCTTTGTTCCTGATTTCATTTTTGCACCATGCAATCACGATACTATTATTAATGTAAAAAACTTATACCATGAAAAAGTCAATCAAAGTGCTGCTTTTGGCGATGCTTATGCCATTTCTTTCGAATCATCTGTATGCTCAAGATGGTGGTTTAAAACGGGAGTTTGGTTTATCGGTGGGGGGATTCACCAATTTTCCCTGTAATGAGAGTTTTTGGGATGATCACACCTCCGCAATTACACTTGCCCCTTCTGTGCGGGTGGGTAAACACGAGTTTTATGGTGGGATGCTGTATCCGTTAAATCAAGGTGGGTTGGCAACAGGCGATCAACTTATTTCGAAGCCGGGGGCTATTGCAGGTTATAAATTCTATCTTTTTAATATCAATGGCAGAGAAAACCTATACTTGAATTATTCGTTTCAATATTTGCGATTTAAGGGTTCATATACTTCAAGTGGAACGTTTAATGATTTAAAGGTGTATGAAAACGACACCTATATTAATAATGTATTTAGTTTGGGTTATGTGGTGTTTTTTGATGCGAACCAACGATTCGGATTTTATTATACGCTTGGTTATATGATTTCGCAGGCGAGTAATAAGTTAGGATGGGAGTCTAATCATCTCGATTTTTGGTATTCAAAATACATTTGGAATAACCTAAGCACCAATATCGGCTTTGGTTTCAAACTAAAATCTTTCGACAAAAAAATGCCGAAAGCAAATTAAGGCAACAGGGGTGGAACCTTAGCCAAACTTAAATTGTTTTTTTACTATAACCTCAGCTCAACGGGGGTTTGGTGATTTTATGTAATTTTAAAATAGGTGAACTAGTTGACCTATATAGGTGAACTGGTAGAGCTCGGAAGTGAACTAGTTGAGCTCGGAGGTGAACTGGTTGAGCTCAGAGGTGAACTGGTTGAGCTCGGAGGTGAACTGGTTGAGCTCGGAGGTGAACTGGTTGAGCTCGGAGGTGAACTGAGTTAGCTCGGAGGTAAACAAGTTGAGCTCTGAGGTGAACTGGGATATGCTGATTCAAATGAAAAAATATCGAAGTTTGCAACATGCTAACTTATGTTCAAGTGGATGAAAAGAGCGATGAACTGTTTTTTCTTTCAAATATAATCAATCGAGCACGAGCTCGAATGAATCGAGCATGAGTTGGAATGAATCGAGCATGCGTAAAATTAAATCGAGCATGAGCTAGAATAAATCGAGCATGAGCTAGAATGAATCGAGCATGAGCTAGAATGAATCGAGCATGCGTAAAATTAAATCGAGCATGAGCTAGAATAAATCGAGCTCGAGCTAGAATGATTCGAGCATGAGCCGGATTGGAACAAATTTGAGGTTTGAAGGTTGGCGTTAATACCAAAACTGTCTAATATAAAGGATGATAGAGAATGATTGTTACGATTCCAGAGGATAGCCCGTTGGCACGCGCGTGAGGGATTGGAACGTAAAGCCCACAGGAGCGCTTCTTCGCGCTCCGAGGACTTGGAGAGAAAAGCCCGACCCCGACATTTTCTGTCGGGGGCACGCCCAAAGGAAAAAGATCCAAATCCCAAGATCCAAATGCCAAATACCAAGGCTTGCCGCCACGAATTTACGAATCCCGACACTTCGTGTACGGGACAGGTTACGAATATGGAGGCAGTGTTTCTTAGTGCTCTCCGTGCCTCTGTGGTTATTTCTTCTTGTCAAAAAAAACTTTTTCCCTCTCCATTCCAAAAAGTTTTTGTAAGTTTGTATGTTCCATAAAATAAATAACCATTCAGCTAATTCAAAAATATTTGCCATGATGCTTCAAGTTTTTTTAGAGACTCCCATCGAATATTGCAAAGGCGTTGGTCCTGTGCGTGGCGAATTGTTTAAGAAAGAACTCGCCATTTTCACGTTCGGGGATTTGCTGAATTTGTATCCGTTTCGCTATGTGGACAAAACCAAGTTTCAGAAAATCGTGGACCTTCATGACGATGCGTCGTATGTGCAGTTGAAAGGTAGGATACGTTCGGCGCAGTTGGTGGGCGTGGGCAGAAGTATGCGGTTGGTGGCGAATTTGAGGGACGAGACGGGCGAGATTGAGTTGGTGTGGTTCAATGGCGCCAAATGGATGGTGGATAAAGTGGTGGCGGGGGTGGAGTGTATCGTGTATGGCAAGCCGACGGAGTTTAACAACAAACTCAATATCACGCACCCCGAATTCGAAACCCTACAGATGGACGAGCTGCCGACACGCGCCCTGACGCTTTACCCCTTTTATTCTTCGACGGAGAAACTCAAAACGCGGGGCTTGGACAGCAAAGGCATCTCGAAGGTGGTGCGCAAAATTTTGGACGATGCCGCAGGGAAAATCCCCGAGATACTTTCGGAAGATATCATCCAAAAACTCAAACTCCCCTCACGCGAGGAAGCCATCTTCAACATACATTTCCCCGATGATTTCCAAAAACTGAACCGAGCCACGGCACGCCTCAAATTCGATGAGTTGTTTTTTGTGCAACTGCGTTTGGTTAAGCTGAAACTGTATCGCGCCGAAAAAAGTAAAGGCAATGTGTTTTCGACCGTGGGCAGCAACCTCAACGATTTTTATTTCAAAGCGCTGCCGTTTCCGCTCACCGAGGCGCAGAAACGTGTGATAAAAGAAATCCGAAAAGATATGGCGTCGGGCAAACAGATGAATCGTTTGTTGCAGGGCGATGTGGGCAGCGGCAAAACTTTGGTGGCGCTGATGTGTATGCTCATCGCCTTGGACAATGGTTTCCAATCGTGCATCATGGCGCCTACGGAGATATTGGCGTTTCAACATTTCAAAACCTTGCAGCGTTTCCTTGCCAATTTGGCGATTAAAGTGGAGCTGCTGACAGGTTCGACCAAAACTGCCAAGCGCAGAGAGATTTTGGCGGGCATACAGTCGGGCGAAATCAGCATCCTGATAGGCACGCATGCGTTGATAGAAGATGTGGTGGTGTTCCATAAGTTGGGCTTCGCGGTAATTGACGAGCAACATCGTTTCGGCGTTGCCCAACGTGCGAAGCTATGGGAAAAAGGCGAGTTGCCGCCCCATATTTTGGTGATGACCGCCACGCCTATCCCCCGAACCTTAGCGATGACGGTGTATGGGGATTTGGATATTTCGGTGATAGATGAATTGCCCCCTGGCAGGAAATCGGTGAAGACCTTGCATTATTATGATTCAAACCGTTTGAAGGTCTTTGGATTTATGAAAGAACAGATTCGGGCGGGCAGGCAGATTTATGTGGTGTATCCCTTGATACATGAGTCGGAGACCTTAGATTTGAAACACCTGATGGAAGGCTACGACGCCATAGTGCGCGATTTTCCGCTGCCCGATTATGCCATCAGCATGGTGCATGGGCAGATGAAAACCAAGGAAAAGGAGTATGAGATGGGGCGTTTTGTGAAAGGCGAAACCAATATCATGGTAGCCACCACGGTGATAGAAGTGGGCGTGGATGTGCCGAACGCGTCGGTGATGATTATAGAAAATGCGGAGCGATTTGGTTTGTCGCAGTTGCATCAGCTTCGCGGCAGGGTGGGCAGAGGCGCCGACCAATCGTATTGCATCCTGATGACGTCGTTCAAAGTGTCGAGCGATGCCAAACAACGTATCAACACCATGCTCGAAACCTCCGATGGGTTCGTCATAGCCGAAGCCGACCTGCGTCTGAGAGGTCCGGGCAACATCGAAGGTTTGCAGCAAAGCGGCATTGCCGACCTTCATATTGCCGACATAGTGAAAGACGAAAAGATATTGAAATATGCGCGCCAAATCGCCATCGAATTGCTTCAAGACGACCCCGAAATAGAACTGCCGACCAACCTGCCGATAAAAATCTATATCCGCCAAGAAAACAAACGGAAAGGTTCGTGGGGAATGATTAGCTAAACACGAAGAAAAAAAATACGCCACTACGGCACAAAGGCACGAAGACACGAAGGCACAAAGGCACGAAGGCACTAAGGCACTAAGGCTCTAAGACACTAAGACACTAAGGCACTAAGGCACAAAGACACGAAGGCGCGAAGATGCGAATGTAAGAGCTTTGTGTTTCTTCGTGTCTTTGTGTCTTTGTGGTTAAGTTTTGACTTGATTAAACTTTGTGTTTCTTTGAGTCTTTGTGTCTTCGTGCTAAGGTTTTGACTTCTTTAAACTTTGTGTTTCTTTGTGTCTTCGTGTCTTTGTGGCAAGGTTTTGATGGCGCAAGGCTTGATTTCTCTTTTTTTTGACTATCTTTGCACGAAATTTCGTAGCATGCCTGTATTATTTAAGAAACACCTAAATAACGACACCCTGATAGGTGTTTGGCACATCACCGAAACTGCAGAAGAACTTTTGACCCTTGCGAACCTCAACGAGCGTGAACAACACACGCTCGAGACCTATAAAAACGAAACCCGCAAGAAACAATGGCTGAGTTATCGTGCTTTGATTCGTGAGTTGGTGGAAGAAAACTATCATATCACCTACACCGACTTTGGCAAACCCTTTCTGCAAATCAGCAAAAAGAACAAACACGTCTCCATTTCACATGCAGGCACCTACGCCGCTGTTATCATCAACGAATTTTTTCCTGTCGGGATAGATATAGAGAAGTCCTCGCCGCGAATCGTTCGCGTTTCCCAACGTTTTCTTTCGGATGATGAATTGGGATTTATGGATTCGGCAAATCATCTGAACCATCTCACCATTTGTTGGACTGCCAAAGAAGCTTTGTTTAAACTTCATGGCAACACCTGCCCCGATTTCAAAGAACAGATTCCCCTCTCGCCTTTCGCCTATTGCGAAACAGGCGAAATTGAAAGCCACATCATTTTAGACGACACCATAGAAGCCTATAAAGTGTATTTTACTAAAATAAACGACTATTTTTTGGCGTTTGTAACCGATACAAAAAAAGGATGAAAAAACCGAACGATATAGCAAGCTTGTTACAAGAACGGGTGCTCGTGCTCGATGGGGCTATGGGTTCGCTCATTCAAGCCTACAAACTGAGCGAAGCTGATTTTCGTGGCGAACGTTTTGCTGACTTCCCCCACAATTTGAAAGGCAACAATGATATACTTTCCATCACACAAGCGCAGATAATTTCAGATATACACCGCAAATATTTGGAAGCGGGCGCCGACATCATCGAAACCAATACCTTTAATTCCACCAAATACGGACAAGCTGACTACGGCACGGAAGATTATATTTATGAAATCAACCTCAAGGCTGCCCAAATTGCGAAGAAATTAGCTACGGAATATGCAACATTAACTCCCGACAAACCACGTTTTGTGGCAGGTTCTGTAGGTCCCACCAACAAAATGCTTTCCCTGTCAACGGAAGCCGATGCTGCCTCCGAACAAACTATCACCTATTTGGAATTGGCAGATTCTTATGCCGAGCAATATCGTGGGTTGATAGATGGCGATGTTGATTTGATTATCATCGAAACTATTTTTGATGGATTAAACGCAAAAGCTGCCATCTTTGCTTTGGAAGAAGTCTTTGCAGAGAAAGACATCCGTTTGCCGCTCATCCTTTCGATGACCATCAATGGAAGCGAAGGCAGAATCCTTTCGGGACAAACTTTGGAAGCTGTTGTGGCAAGCCTGAGTCATGCACAACCTTTAGCTTTTGGCTTGAACTGCTCCTTTGGAGCCAAACAAATGCTGCCCTTTGTCGAGCAATTAGCCGCTGCGACTTCTGCCTTTATTTGTATCTATCCCAACGCCGGTTTACCCAACAATTTTGGATACTACGACGAAACGCCGACCACTATGGCGGAAAACATACGAGCACTTTTCGACAAACAATTGCTGAATATTATTGGTGGCTGTTGTGGCACCACACCCGAGCATATTGAAGCAATAGCAATGGGTGCAGCCAAATCGCAGCCACGTATTGCTTCACCAAAGAAAACTATTACCACCCTTGCCGGACTCGAAGTGCAAGAGATATCCAAAGAAAAAAACTTTATCAACATAGGCGAACGAACCAATGTGGCAGGCAGCATAAAGTTTGCGAAGCTCATCCGCGAAAAAAAGTATGAAGAAGCTATCAGCGTTGCCCGTCAACAGGTGGAAGCAGGTGCGCAGATTATTGATATCAATTTGGATGATGCCATGTTGGATGCCATGCAAGAGATGCCGAAGTTCATCAAAATGATTTCCTCTGATTTCGAAATTGCTCGCGTACCGTTTATGATAGATTCTTCTAAATGGGACGTATTGGAAACGGCACTACAGCATGTTCAGGGCAAACCCATCATCAATTCCATTAGTTTAAAAGAAGGCGAAGCGGCTTTCATTGCCAAAGCCAAGCGGGTAAAGATGTATGGCGCCGCCCTTGTGGTCATGGCTTTTGATGAAGAAGGACAAGCCACATCCTACGAACGAAAAATTGCGATTTGCAAACGTGCCTATGACATCCTGACCTTACAAGTAAACTTTCCTGCGGAAGATATTATTTTTGATGCGAACGTTTTGACCATCGCCACGGGGATGGCAGAACACAATGGATTTGCTATGGATTTTATCGAAGCCGTTCGATGGATAAAAGCCAATCTGCCTCATGCAAAAACGAGTGGCGGTGTCAGCAATCTTTCATTTTCCTTCCGTGGCAACAACGTGCTGCGCGAAGCCATGCATTCGGTCTTTCTGTTTCATGCCATACATGCAGGTTTGGATATGGCAATTGTCAATGCAGGCAACCTTCCCATCTATGATGATATTCCAAAAGAGTTGTTGAAAGCCGTCGAAGATTTAATTTTAAATAAAAGAGCCGATGCTTCCGACCGTTTGATAGAGCTTTCGCAACGCTATACACATACCCAAACAGAAGCAAGCACCATGGAAGCGTGGAGAACTTTTGCAACCGACGAAAGAATAAAATACGCATTAATTAAAGGCATCAATGAATTTATTTCCTCCGATATTCAAATTTCCTATCAAGAGTTGGGGAAAGCCATTCACGTGATTGAAGGTCCGTTGATGGCAGGGATGAAAGAAGTGGGCGAGTTGTTTTCCAATGGCAAGATGTTTCTGCCCCAAGTGATAAAATCTGCCCGTGTGATGAACAATGCTGTTACGGGTCTCAAGCCTTTCTTGGAACAAGAAAAAAAATCAGGCACCACCACAAGCTCAGGCAAAATCCTGCTGGCAACCGTAAAAGGCGATGTGCACGACATTGGCAAAAATATCGTGAAAGTTGTTTTGGCATGTAATAATTATGAGATTATTGACCTTGGCGTGATGGTTTCCACTGAAAAGATTATGGAGACAGCCCGAACCGAACGCCCCGATATTATTGGTCTCAGCGGACTGATTACCCCGTCTCTCGATGAAATGATTCATATAGCACAAGAATTAACCAAAGCCGGTTTAGACATCCCTTTATTGATTGGAGGTGCTGCCACTTCGGAAGAGCATACGGCAATTCGCATCAAACCACACTTTGAAGGCAGCGTAATTCATGTGGGCGACGCATCCCAATCCGTCACCGTCGTGAACAAACTGATGAACAAAACCCATAGAGCTGTTTTCGTCCAAGAAATTAATGCAAGATACGAGACCATTGCGCAGCAATACGCCTCGAAAACAAAACAATTTATCAGTCTATCACAAGCAAGGGCGAACAAAGCAAGTTTTAGCGATTACACATCCATTCCGCCTAAAGTTACAGGCATTCAAATCTCAAAAAACATTTCAATAGCAACCCTGATTCCATTGATTAATTGGACATCCTTTTTCTATGCATGGGGTATTCATGGTCGCTACCCCGATATTTTCAATCATCCCGTAAAAGGGAAAGAAGCCAAACAACTCTATGAAGATGCATCCAAGATACTTTCAGAAAACATAGAAACCAATCTTTTCAACCCTCAAGCAACGATTGGAATCTTCCCTTGCAAAGTATCCAATGATGATGTAATTATTTATGATAATGAGAAAGAAGTTGCAACATTTTATTTCCTGCGGAATCAAGAAAAACAAGCTGATTCCAATCCCAATCTAAGCATGACAGATTTCTTGGCAAAGGTAGATTACATCGGACTATTTGCCGCCACCTCAGGTTACGACGCCAACCGAACACCACCCCATTCGGATGATTATACGAACCTAATGGTGCAGCTACTGTCAGACCGATTAGTGGAAGCCTTTTCCGAATACCTCCATTATAAAATCCGCACCGAATATTGGGGATATGCTCCCAACGAGACGCTTAATCCCGAAACTCTTTTAAAAGGACACTTCCAAGGCATCCGTCCCGCCATCGGTTATGCTTCCTGCCCCGACCATAGTGAAAAGAAAACGCTTTTCGACCTATTAGAAGTCGAAAAAAATCTCAGCATCCGCCTCACAGAAAACTTCGCCATGAACCCCGCTTCATCAGTATGTGGATTCTATTTGGCAAATCCTCATGCAAAATATTTCTCCATAAACACCGTTCAAGATGACCAACTCGAGGAGTATGTTATCCGAAAGAAGTCCGACAAATTTATCACAAAGTTTTTATCAAATCAGTACTGAACCTAATGAAAGTAACAGATAGCATCAAACAAGCAAAAAACCCACTTTTTACCTTTGAATTACTACCTCCTTTAAAAGGCGATAATATCGAATCTATTTACAATATCATTGAGCCGCTGATAGAATTCAATCCTTCTTACATCAATGTGACCTATCATCGCGAAGAAGTGGTTTATAAAAGCCGTGAAGCAGGTCTCCTCGAGAAGAAAATTGTGCGCAAACGCCCCGGAACTGTTGGAATCACGGCTGCCATTAAATATAAATACAAAATCGAAGTCATCCCCCATATCATCTGCGGCGGCTTCAACAGAGAAGAGACCGAAAACGCTTTGATTGACCTCCATTTCCTCGACATCCACAACCTCCTTGTGATGCGCGGCGACACCTTAAAAAGCGAACGCACGTTTAAGCCTGAGCCCGATGGGCATGAACATGCTTTAGGTTTAGTGAAACAAGTCATGGAAATGAATCATGGGAAATATATTGACGAAGAAATAGAGAATAATGCCCCTACCAACTTCTCTTTGGGCGTGGCAGGCTATCCCGAAAAGCATATCGAATCGCCTAATTTAGAAGCCGACTTATATTTCCTAAAACAAAAGATAGATGCAGGTGCTGAATATATCGTCACACAGATGTTTTTCGACAACAGACGCTATTTCCGCTTCGTGAAACAATGCCGCGAAGCAGGCATTCATGTCCCCATCATCCCCGGATTAAAATTGATTACCACAAAGAAACAATTATCCATAATTCCCCAAGCATTTAATATCGATTTGCCCAACGATTTGGTGAAAGAAATCATCAAATGCACCACCAACCTCGAAGTCCAACAATTAGGCATAGAATGGGCTATAGCGCAGTCGAAAGAATTAATGCAACAAGGCGTACCTGCCTTGCATTTCTTCACCATGGGCAAATCCGCCAACATCCGACAAGTGTGTAAAGCTATTTTTTAATACCGTTTATAGGATGATGACATCCCAACAGCGTTAGCGCTTCCCCTTTTTGATATCTTTTATATTCAACTGCAGCGATATATTGCCGTTCCACTCATTTTCTTCAATATGATAGCATATATCGAATAGGTTTCCCGAATAGATATAATTGAAAAAGTCCCCAAGTTGGAACCCGATAGCCGGAAACGGACCTATGGAGATATTTGGATACGTAATGGCGAGTTTCAAATGGTTCTTTTCGCTTTTCCCCACCAATCGCACCGAGCCCATATCCACCACGCCCGTGGTCTTAAAAATCGGAGCCATATTCCCGGGTCCGAAAGGCGCAAATTGTTTTATAATCTTATAGAAATTTTGCGTAATCTGACGCAAATCTATCACCTCGTCTATTTCAACCTCGGGCACTTGCATGTCTTGTGTAATAGTAGTCTCCACAATCTCCTCAAACCTCCTCCGAAACTCAGGCAAATTCTCCGCTTTCAGCGATAATCCCGCCGCATATTTATGCCCACCAAAATGTTCCAACAAGTCGCTACACGCATCAATCGCATCATAGATGTCAAAGTCCTTCACCGAACGCGCCGACCCACAAATTAACCCATTCGACTCCGTCAAAACTATCGTAGGTCTATAAAAAGTCTCCGTAAGCCGCGACGCAACTATGCCAACAACCCCCTTATGCCAATCCGGTGAATATACCAACGTCGCCTTGTTTTTCAGCAAATCGGGATTCGATTGTATCATCTCCACTGCTTCTATGGTTGTCGCAGTATCCAAGCATCTTCTTTCAGTATTGAATGTATCTATCTGAAGAGCAATAAGCGCCGCATCCTCCATCGTCTCCGTAATCAAAAGTTTCACCGAATCCTTCCCGCTCTCTATTCTTCCCGCTGCATTAATTCGTGGACCTATCAAAAAAACAATATCATTGATATTCAACTGACGACTAAAAATAAAACCATCCTTCTCGCATACTTCCTCCGTCTTCCGCTTTATGTTGCCACTTCCCAAAACAGCTTCTATCCCCGGTCGCGGTTTCGTATTAATCAACTTTAAACCATAATACGCCAAAACCCGATTCTCCCCCGTTATCAAAACAATATCCGAAGCAATGCTGATGGTAACCAAGTCAAGATATTTGATCAACGCATCTATCCCAATATTTCTTTTTTGCGCAAACGCTTGTATCAGCTTAAACCCTATCCCACAACCCGAAAGCTCCTTATACGGATACTCACAATCACTTCTTTTTGGATCTAAAACAGCGTATGCTTCCGGCAATTCATTCCCGGGACGATGATGGTCACATATAATAAAATCAACCTGCTTGGTCTTCGCATATTTCATCTTTTCAACCGCCTTTATCCCACAATCCAACGCAATCACAAGTTTCACATTGGTCTCAGCAGCATAGTCTATCCCTTGCAGCGAAATGCCATACCCTTCCGAATAACGATCAGGTATATAAAAATCAATGTTATCGTAAAACTCTTTCAAATAAGAATAAACCAATGCCACCGCCGAAGTCCCATCCACATCATAATCCCCATAAACCAATATCCGCTCATTGTGCTCAATCGCTGCTTCTATCCGCAAAACAGCTTTATCCATATCCTTCATCAAATACGGATCGTGCAGATGACATAACTCAGGACGAAAAAAAGTTTTTGCATCTTCATAATTCGTGATGCCACGTTGGTATAGCAAATTGGCAATCGGAAAAGAAACATTTATCTCTTTTGCCAATTGTTCAATCAACTCTTTATTACCTTGATGCCGCAGTTCCCATCGCTTTTCCATGAATTATTTTCTATCCTGCAAATATAATAATAAAATACACAACAGAAACTTTTTGTCCTTATTTTATTCATAAAGTTTAAAATTATCATCTATCAACATTATTTATACTCACAACATTTCAAAGTTTCGTAACTTTGTGCTCAATTTTTTTAACCATGATTTCATTCGCTAATGCTCTTCAAACTATAATGTCTCAGACCTACCGTTTAGGTTCTGAAGCCATCCCCCTCCACAATACTACAGGCAGAGTCCTTTCCCAAGATGTTGTCTCCGATATGGATATGCCCCCATTCAACAAATCCGCTGTAGACGGTTACGCCTGTCGCATGTCCGATATTGCCAATCCCTTGCAGCTCATTGAAACCATTGCGGCAGGCTGTGTTCCTCAAAAAAGCTTGTCTGCCAACCAATGTTCCAAAATAATGACAGGTGCCATGCTCCCCCAAGGCGCCGATTGCGTCCTGATGGTCGAAGATACAACGGTTGATGAACACAACAACATCCGCTTCCAAAAACCATCCACCTACCACAACATCTGCTTCCAAGCCGAAGACGTAAAACTCGGAACCCAAGTCTTATCCGCAGGAACCCTTATCCGTCCCGAACATATCGCCGTACTCGCATCCGTCGGTTGCTCCCAACCTTTCGTTGCCATCAAACCCAAAGTAGGAATTATATCCACAGGCGACGAACTTGTCGAACCATTCCACACACCTTCCCCTGCCCAAATCCGAAACAGCAACTCGTGGCAACTCATGGCGCAAGCCCTTCAGATGAACGTCGAAGCTACCTACTACGGCATCGCACAAGACACCGAAGAATCAACACTACAAAAAATCGCAAAAGCGCTTGCCACCAATGATATCGTTCTCTTGACAGGCGGTGTATCCATGGGCGACTACGATGTAGTCCCCGACATGATGCTCAAAGCAGGTCTCCAAATCCTTTTTCGCTCCATCGCCATCCAACCCGGAAAACCCACAGTATTCGCAACAAAAGACAACAAATTCTGCTTCGGACTCCCCGGAAATCCAGTCTCTTCCTACGTCCTTTTCGAGATATTGGTCAAACCCCTACTCTATCAATTGATGGGACATCTCCACGCACCACTTATTTTCAAAATGCCATTCGCCCACAACTACAACCGACGCCGAAACGACCGCCTCGCTTTCGTACCCATCACCTTCAATCCCGACGGAACCATCTCTACTATCAACTACCACGGCTCCGCTCACATACATTCTATCACACTCGCACAAGGATTTGCCTATATACCCATCGGCACCACATCCGTTCAAAAAGGAGAACTCGTTGATGTTAGACCTCTATAACCGTCCCATAAACTACCTGCGCATTTCCGTCACCGACCGTTGCAACTTGCGCTGCACCTACTGCATGCCCGAAACAGGCGTAACCCTTTTGCGCCATCAAGACATCCTTTCCTTCGAAGAAATCATCGACGTCGTCAAAATCGCGGTCCAATCAGGCATCAACAAAGTCCGTATCACAGGAGGCGAACCCCTTGTCCGAAAAGGCATCGTCTCTTTAGTTCAATCTATCGCACAAATCCCCGAAATCACCGACCTATCCCTCACCACCAACGCCATCCTCCTCTCCGAATTCGCTCAACCCCTCGCCTCCGTCGGACTCCATCGCATCAACATCAGCCTCGACACAACCGACCCCCTTAAATACGCCAAAATAACCCGTGGCGGCGACATCCATCAAGTCGTCAAAGGCATCCTTGCCGCCCAAAAAGCAGGCTTACAACCCATCAAAATCAATTGCGTCATCCAAGCCTCATCCTCCGAACCCGATGCCCTCGCCGTCAAACAATTTTGTGATAATTTAGGCATCCAAGTCCGCTTCATCCATCAGATGAACCTCGGCTCAGGACATTTCTCCATCGTAGAAGGCGGAACAGGTGGCGACTGCGTCCAATGCAACCGCCTCCGACTTACCGCCGACGGAAAAATTAAACCCTGTCTATTCAACGACCTCGAATTTGACGTCCGCTCCCTCGGTGCTCAAAAAGCAATCGCTCAAGCAATCGCCCGCAAACCCAAATGCGGAACTTTCAACTCCAACAACCATTTTCATAATATAGGCGGATGAAACTCTTCCACTCCATCTTCAGCACCAAAAACCACAAACCACGCTTCGGGGCTCTCGAAATACTCAAATACATCGGTCCCGGACTCCTCGTAACCGTCGGTTTCATCGACCCCGGTAATTGGGCATCCAACATTGCCGCAGGCTCCCAATTCGGCTACACCCTCCTTTGGGTCGTAACCCTATCCACCATCATGCTCATCATCCTCCAACACAACGTCGCCCATCTCGGCATCGCCTCCGGACTCTGCCTCTCCGAAGCTGCCACCCAACACACCCCCAAGTGGGTCTCCCGCCCCATACTATCCATCGCAATGCTCGCTTCAGTAGCCACTTCCCTCGCCGAAATCCTCGGCGCAGCCATCGCTCTCAAAATGCTCCTCAATATCCTCATCCAAGCCGGAGCACTCCTCACAACCATACTCGTCCTCATACTCCT
>CAIWVT010000403.1 GCA_903916135.1 uncultured bacterium | reverse complement strand
GGGATGCGGCCCATGTGATCCATTTCTGGTTATCTCGCAGGGATGATGCCCAATCACGGATATAGGCATTTGAATTGCGCCGTCTGTTTGTCAATCCTGCCCTGTCGGCCAGAAATGAAGAGCAAAGTTCAGCTACCAGCTCCTCCCTTGAATATTTATCGTCGCCAAAATTATTGTGGAAGGCTTCAAATCTGTTTAATCGCTTCGGGTGGCCTGTTCCGTGACCATTATGCCGATATCGGCATAAGGGTCATAATGCCGCATCCATTATTATGCCGCATGGACTTGACAAAGTATTGATTTCGACACTTTTCTAATGCAGGCATTCGGCATAATTTTACCTCTTTTTAAACCAAAACAGGAGGTGAATTATGCAAGCATTAAAAACCCAATCAAGGGAAAAACTCAAGGCTGAGTATCGAACGTATCTTAGCCGCCAGCGTGGATTAGCTGATGAAACTATCTACAAATACTGTAATTTTGTGGATAGGTTGCTTAAATTCAAATTCGGAGAAGGTCCGGATGAAGTGTCAAAAATAACGGGGCTTGACATTGCTGACTTTTTACAATACCTGACAGTACGTAATCTACCGTTCCGGGATATAACAGTCGTAAGTAGCATGCGCAGTTTTTTCCGGTTTTTATTCCAATATGAGAAAATTGAGACCAACCTGGCAGTTGGAATCCCAAGTGTTGCCCGGAAATGTGCTCGGCGCATTCCTTATCATTTGACGCCAGACAATGTTGAAGAATTACTTGAAGCCTTGCGTACTCTATCCACTTGCAGTTGGAAAAAACGCAACTATGCGATGGTTTTACTAATGGCACGTCTGGGACTTCGATCGCCGGAAGTCATTGCTATACAATTGGATGACATTGATTGGCGCAATGGAGAAATATATATTCGTGGGAAAGGTGGTTTTCACGATAAAACGCCGTTGCCACAGGATATAGGAGAAGCCATAGCAGATTATCTCATGCATGAACGGATAGGCACAAGTCGATATTTATTCGTAACCTGGCATATTCCACACAGGCCTTTTAAAGATGCTGCGGTTTTGAATTACATTCTTAATCAGGCATTGAAAAAAACGAATATTCCAACACCTGCGCCATATTCGGTCTTCAATATGCTCCGACATAGCCTTGCTACCAACCTGGTGCAGAAAGGTGCAAGCCTTGAAGAAATCAGCAATACGTTACGGCATCGTTCACGCGCTACTACATTGTTATATGCCCGTCAGGATATTAACGGTCTGCGGACTATTGCCCTGCCCTGGCCTTTGAAGGAAGGAGGTCAGCTATGATCCTTTCAATGGAGTTGCAGCGTTATCTTAAAATACGTCGTAATCTCGGATATGATCTGAGTACGTCAGAGCGTGTTTTGAAACAATTTGTTTCTTTTCTGGAATCGAAAAACGAAACACACATCACCACTTATCTGTTTTTAGAATGGAAACGGTTCTTTGGTAAAGCGTCCCAAAATACATGGGCAAGACGTTTGGGAATGGTCC
>CAIWVT010000402.1 GCA_903916135.1 uncultured bacterium | reverse complement strand
TGAGACTTCTTTTGTTCCTTCAAGAGATTCATGGCACCGAGTTCAGGCGATTTTGCTAGCGCGAGGGTGTAAAGGCGATAGGCTTGCACCAAATCATAATTGTAATAGTATTTCGTATAAGAAGAAGTCCACTCCAATGATTTCCTTTTCTGATATTTCTCCCATTTCTTCAGCATGACGGAAGAAACAGTATAGCCTTTGTCTTTGGCTTCCAACAGGAATTGTCCGGCATAACACGTGCCCCATTCGTCGGCTTCGTAAGAGCCGGGCCAATAAGAGAATCCGCCCGAAGACGTTTGGAAGGAGTTGATGCGATTGATGCCTGCCTTGATGTTGCGTTCGATAGTGTTTTTCATCACCTCATCCACATCCATCAAATCGGAAAGATACAACTGCGGAAACACCGAAGAGGTGGTTTGTTCTATACATCCATAAGGATAATGCACCAAATATTTCAAGCGTTTTTCGAGGTTGATGGGAGGAATGCCCGACACTTCTATCACGCATTTGTTGGTACCCGCTATGCCCACGGGGGTGAAGTTGGTGTTCCATGATTGTCCTGTTTTCACTATCTCGGACAGCACTTCGGTGACTTCGGGATTGGGGTTGCGCACATCAATTTCGATGTCGTAGGCAGCGGTTTCTTTTCCGCTAACGGCAGTAACTCGCACTTTACCCACACCCATAGCATCTTTCACTTTCAGTTGGAAGGTGACCAATTCGTCGCCTATTTCACTAAAGGTTATAGCCTTGCTGTTTTTATCCATGATGGTAAACATATCGTTGGTGGTAACCTTCACGCTAACATTCTTGACATATTTTTCCATAGCAAACACGCTCACAGGCAAAGAAACCGTTTCGCCCGGACCCACTACGCGAGGCAGGGTGGCAAGCAACATCAAAGGCTTGCGTACGGCAACGGTTTTCTCTGCAGAGCCATAAGCGCCATCCTGTCCTGCAATCACCATCACGCGGACGGAGCCAATGTATTGTGGCATCTTGAAGTTGTAGGTGTTGGAAGCACCTTTTCCCAAGGCAAACGGACCAAAGAACTTCACCATAGGTTTGAAACGGTTGGCGTTTTTCTTGCCTTCGCCGCTGCCGCCATCATCGCCCCCGCCAATGCTGAGGATGCGTTCTAACTGACCGCCATAAGCGCCCATCACATAATCGTATAAATCCCACGATTTCACTCCTAAAGCTTCCCGTGCATAGAAATAGTTCCATGGGTCAGGCGTTTTATATTTGGTTAAATCTAACAAGCCTTCGTCAACAACGGCTACCGTATAGGTCATCGCTTTGCCTGTTTCTTCTTTGATAGTGATGCTTGCGTTTTCTTCGGGTCGCAACACATCAAGCATTTTAATCACAGGTCGCAGGTGGGTGTTAGGGTCTTCCACCAATATGGGGATGATGCCATAGAGGCGGATAGGCAAATCGTTGGCGGTTTGTCCGTGGGGTTGAATTAGCGTCACGCCCACATAGATGTTGGGCGCCATCTCTTCCGTAACAGTGAATGAAAATATCGTTTGATCTTTTTCGGTATTCACCCAATAGGATTTTAATACTTTGGAGCCTGTTTCTAAGGTTATCAATGCCCGAGCACCTTCGCTCGTCGGGATGGTGAGTTTCACCTCATCGCCCACTTTGTATTTATCTTTATCGGCAGAGAACATCAACATCGCAGCACCTTCTTTGCCTTCGCTGGAACGAGATGCCCATCCGGGCCAATCAAAATAGACGATCTTGCCCGTGCTGTGTCCGCTTTCTTTATCGGTGATACGAATGAAATAGCGTCCCCAATCGCCATCGGGAATGTTCACGATAAACTGTCCTTTGCCTTGGGCAACGGTGAGTTCGTAAGATTTATACGGTTCGTTATACACGCTTCGAACGAAATCAGCCACATCATAGCCCGAGTTGTCCCACCACCAACGCCATCCTACTTTGTAGATATCCACCTTCACCTTGTTGGAGGCAATCGGGCTGCCTTTTATATCCAAGTTCACGTATTTCATGGTGTAATCCTTATCGGTATAAAGCATGCGCGAATTCTTATCTCCTTCGGGTATATAAACACCCACATAACTCTTGAAAGGATAATAAAGGAATGAAAACTGATCCACACTAAAGTCGCCACCTTGCTCAAACACGCGGGCTTCGAAGTTGGCACGAAGCACTCCGGGAGCCGTGTTGTCAATGCTGATGTCGGGGAAGATATCGGCTTTGCCTTGATCGTCGAGTTTGCCATCAAAAATCTTATAGGTTTCGGCATAGAACTTCTTCGACGGGTCGTCAAATACGTAGGTTGAATACTTCTCGAAAGCCGTTGTCGTGCGGTTCAATACCATGGATATATCCGCTTTAAGATTCTTAGCAATGGCACCATGCAGCCATTTTGATTCTAACACGCCCTTGGTTTCTTTGGTGATTTTATCCGAAGTGAAATCTAATTTAATCTTCAAACGGTTGGGTTTAACGGTTTCTATCTTCAAAGATTTGCTAAAATCCGATCCTCCTACGCGAACATTGGCAGTCCAATAGCCCGTCAAAGCACTCGGGTCGGTGGCGGTGCGGAAATCATAGAAGCCATTTACGGACGTGGTCTTCACGATATGTTGCACCTTCTGTCCTCGGGGATTCGTCAAGTCGAAGATCACAGGCGTTTCGGGCGATAGCTTATGGAGTTTATCTTCCAAAATAAAGGTGAGATAGATAGAGTCGCCCGGACGCCACACGCCTCTTTCACCATACAAGAAGCCTTTGATGCCTTTGCGCACCGCTTCGCCACCCACATCAAACATACTTAAAGATAAAGACGACCCGCCAACGAGTTTCAGATAGGCGCGTTGCTCGCCCTTTTTGGCAACAATCAAAAAAGGAACTTTCTTCAACTGTATGACCACTTTTCCATCGGCATCGGTTTCCACTTTGTTGAGTTCTTTGCTTTGATAGTCGAGCACAGTGATCGACACATTCGACATGGGTTTGGCAGTGACTAAATTCGTTGTGAATATATTCAACTCGCCTGTGGTGCCCACTTTGGCAATGATGCCAATGTCGCTGGCCAAGATATTTCTGCTAACGGTCTTGTTGTTGAAATAGGATTCTTCGCAAGGGTCGTCGCGTTGATACCAATCATAATCGTAATAATCGCCTTCATCATCATAATAATCGCCATTGTAATCGTAATAGTACCAATTTTCGGGTTCTGCTTCCACGCTTTCGTCCCAAGAAGCAGTCATGTTTTCATCCACTTTTTCCGAGCCTTCCTTTTCGGCGCAACTTCCGTAGGTGGAATAGGCTTTTCGGATGCTCAAGGTCACCTTATAGATGGCACCCTGCTCAGCTTTAATCAAATCGGCAAGGTCAATATAATAGCGATTCCAATTGCCATAATTCAACACTTCCGATTTGGTGGATTGCAATGGAATGGACTTCTTCACTATCAATTTGCCCACGCGGCTCAGCTCGCGTTCGCCTTCCAAATTATTCACTTGAAGAAATTGCGCCACATTGCTTTCGTATATCTTGAATATCTTCACATCCACCGTGTTCACGTTCACCGCTTCAAACGGAAATATCAATCCATTGGTGCTGGGCAATATCGTTCCTTCTCCTAACAAACGGATGTTGGGTTTGATATCATCAAACGTAACCGTGTCAACCATTATCTTGCCCAACTCTTTGCAATTGACATTTTTCACCGATTTATCTATCGTAATCATATCGCTGCCGCCCAAGGCAAGCGGGGCGTAAACGCGGATGATATTATCTTCGACAACAAACTTCAAATCCTTGGTTTTTGCCATGGTGATGATTCCCGTGAGGTCTTGTTCTTCATACAAAGGGTCGGAGAACTGCAGTTTGATGAACTGTTCGGGCGATTGGATGGTTTGTATCTTCAGTAATTTGAAATCATTGATTGACGGGATATCCACCGTGACGCTGCCCTTGCTTTTCGATTCTATGGGCTTGCCATCATACGATATTTCTACTGTGGATTCTTTATCGCCACGCTTCACACTATCTATAGTATAAGAAAACGATTTTTTGTCGCTCCCTGCTGTCACTTTCACGCTCAGCTTTTTGTCGCCTTGGCTCGCTTGCAACAATTCTTGCACGTCCGCAATTTCGGCGGCATCGGCTGTAACCAAAGTGCCCGTAATCTTTTCCCATTGAAGGTTCTTATGGTTATATGCTTTGTGATTGTCCACACTCACTTCGAGGGCTTGCTTCGCCGTGTGAAACTGAAACACAAAGGTCTTCATGCTGTCGGGCACTTTCATGAGTTTGTAGAGAAAAAACTTCGCCGTGAAGAGCTCGTCGGCTTCCAAGCGTTTGTCGGGTCGGAACTCCACCGTGCGGGTATCTATCCAATAGGCTTTTCCGCTGATGCTGGGCGAGAAACTAAACAAATTTTCCTCGATTTCCTTCTCGAATTTCGAAGAGTCAGCCATATCGAAATTGAGGCGCACTTTGATGGTGGATTCCGTAGAAATCACCCCCGAAGTGAATGCCGAAACATATTCGCGGAAGGCTGGATTAACTTTTATAATAGCTTGCGATTTGGTTCTGACGATTAATACGATGGTCAGAATCACAAAAAATCCGATAAGGGATGTGAAAATCAATTTTTTCTTGTCCATTTTATTATGATTTAAGGTTGGTTGAAATAAAAAGTAAAATTATACAATATTTTTAT
>CAIWVT010000401.1 GCA_903916135.1 uncultured bacterium | reverse complement strand
TGCAAATTCTGGCGGATTTGCTCTATCAAATTCAAAATACAGGGCAAATTCGTTTTCTTCAAAAGCTAGTACTTTATCACTAAAATATCTTGTGATTGTTGTGGATGAATTTGATTTATAATTGATGCGTTCATCAACTTGCAAATAAAATCTTTTTCTTTTTATCATATTTCCCCTTTCTTTTTTAATTCCCTATCGCTATAAATGAAAATGATCTATAATCAACTAAATCTCCTGAACCTCCTGTAATTAATCGGAAACCATTTATTGTCTTGTATACAATAACTGGTGTAGCCGCCGCAAAATTTCCAGATGGATAACTTGAAACAAATTGATAATTTGCAACAATTGTTGGTAGTGTAGTAAAAGGAGAAGAAAAGGTAATATCATAAGTGCCGGTCGCTGGATGCGTTACTGTAAAGCCTGAACCAGTTACCACTGTTGGTGAGAGACCTCCATCAGATGAACCTGCAATTATTTTTGGCACATTTCCAGCCGTATTTGCATACAATGCATAAGGCACACTTAATAATTGCGATGTTCCCATCACTGTAAATCCGCTACTTCCAGTTGGGTCTAACTCAACCTTTATAAAATAATCTGCCCTTCCCCATTGAATTGTATCAATATTACCAATAGAACTACTACCATTACCAATTTCTAAATTTGCAATTCCAAATTGGTTTGTAGCTGTTGTATGTTGTTCAATATAGGAGGTCGTACCTGTAATGCTTCCTCTTAAAAGGGTAATACGGAATTTCACTAATTGGTTCGAAATAATGTTTCCTGAGTTATCTCGAACCACTGATTGATATTTAAAAATGCTTGGTGCTTGAGCAAAAGTGAAAACTAATGTAGTAAAGCATACCAAAAGAGTACTAATAATTTTTTTCATAGTTTTAATTTTTAATTGTTTCTAATTGTTTGATTTTTCTATTTTAAAGGTCTTTAATAAGTTGTTTTTGTCAAAGATTTTTATCAAATAAATTCCTTGTCCAAATGCACTAAAATCTAATTGCTTGTTCGATTTTTCAATAGTTCTTTCCATAAGACATTTCCCTTGCAAATCGAACACTTGAACATTTAATCCCATCAAATTTCCTGTATTGACGGTCAACACATCAGAAAAAGGATTAGGAAATACAGAGATTTGTTTGTTTTCAGCATTTTCATTTATTACAGTAAATAGGTAACTGCTTTGATGAAAACCTTGTGTTAGGAATTTACCGCCTGCCGAAAAAGTTTCTGTAACCATTTCGCCAAGCGTCCAATTGAGTTTCACATTACTTGATGTAAAATAATCACCCGATGAAGCCAAAACTTCAGGTGCTAAAGATTGCGCATACGTACAAATGCTTATTAGCAAAGCCGCATACATTAATAAAAGTTTTTTCATTTCCCCCTTTTTTACCCTCGAAGCTCCATCGAAGTTTTTATACATAAAAAAAGCGTGGAACTATAACTATATTCGCACAAGAGGTACTGGTATACCTTTAACCGCAAATAAGTATAGCCCACGCTGTTGCGTGGGCGTATCACTTATTATTCATGCGGTTATAAAAAAATTACCAGTTTTCTTGTGCAGAACAAAAGCTAACGCTTCTCTAAAATTTCTTATGTTGTAAAGAACGAAGCGGAATTTTCCCAAATTTCGCGATACAAATGTACACCTTTTATTAATACAATCACAAAAACAAATAAAAAAAGTTAAAAAAAAGATTTAACAAACAAGAAAAAAGAGTCTATCAATAGTCGTTTCCCCGTTCGGCAGAGGTTCCACCTCTGTCGCTCCTATCTTTTTAGGCTATGCCTAATTTCCGCTTCCGCTTTTGCCTTTTAATCTGCAAGTTTTCCAAAATCTGGCAGATTTTTCCCACCAAAAAAACCTGAACATATCTATTATATCCCGCCCTGTTATAGTCCCGACATGCAATGTCGGGATTGGGGTTTAATAAGACTAATTTTTAAGGGATTGGGGTTTCTTCTCGCTTTAATAATAACTCCGCCTTTCAAGGCGGTGCTTCGCCATCGAGCCACACAAAAGGGCTTTAGCCCTGCATAAATTCATCCATTTCAGGGCTAAAGATACTATCTTAACCACCAAATTTAATTTAAAATATTATCTTTGCATCAGCGGAAAGAGAACTACCTGCGATTCTTTGTACGGAAGTTCATCTTGTGTAGGTGGGACTTGCTCCCACCTACTTTTTTTTCTGTTGTTTACGGTTTTTTCAAAACCGAGCGGAAAGAGAATCTTTTGCTCATCTTTACCGGTAGTTACCTCACATTTCCTTTGATATTTTTCTCCACTTTTCCATAAAGTATAAATCAGTACCAATAGTTTTCTTTGGACCGCTACATATCCTTTCATTTTAAATTTTGTTCTTGCATAAACCCTTTCATATAGGGCTTTAAATACTGGTTCATTGTTTGAAACAACGCTAAATGCAGGCATATGCAGAATACGTCTTATGTGTGAATTTCCCTTCTTTGATATTTTGGTTTTACCAACGTGCTTTCCTGATTGGTTCTCGATGATATCATAGCCTGAATAACTAACCAATTGTCGTTGATTTTTAAAATATTTAAATCGATTTGTTTCTGCCAGAACTGTTGCAACTGTTATTATTCCAACCCCTTTAATTT
>CAIWVT010000400.1 GCA_903916135.1 uncultured bacterium | reverse complement strand
ATAACACCACGGTGGATAAACTCAAACAAGTGAACAAACTCACTTCCGAGAAGCTCAGCATCGGTCAAACCTTGATAATTCCATAAACCATGGCAAACATCAGCGAATTTCTGAACGCACTCTGCTATAACCCCAAAGCCCCATTGGTGTTCACTTCGGTCTTGTTTATCGCTTTGTTTTCCATTTTATATGTGGGCTACATTTTTGTGTATAACAACATCAAAAAACGCAACATTTTGCTACTTGTCTTCAGCTTATTCTTTTATTATAAAATCAGCGGTTTCTATGTCTTACTACTGGTGGCGATGGCTACATCCGATTATTTAATTGGCAAGCAAATGTTTCGTGTTTCGACGCAACAAAAAAAGAAATGGTTGCTGCTGTTGTCCATCTTCATCAATGTGGGCGCACTGATACTTTTTAAATATACCAATTTCTTATTAAACACCTTTTTCGGCATCACAACTGGGGAGCCCTCCCCCGTGTTGCTCAATTTGATTATGCCCATCGGCATTTCATTCTTTGTGTTTAAAACTCTTTCGTATATCTTCGACATTTATCGCGAAATGATAGACGAACCCGAAACCAATTATGTCAATTATGTGCTCTATGTTTCGTTTTTCCCTAACATATTAGCAGGTCCCATTGCCAAAGCGCGCGACTTGTTGCCACAGTTTGCCGCTAAACTGAATTTCGACCGCGACCTTATCGGCAAAGCTTTCGTGCTCATCCTCATCGGTGCATTCAAAAAAGTGTTTATCGCCGACTTTTTGGGAGCTAACTTAGTGGATCGCGTGTTCGATTCACCTGAATTCTTCACCGGATGGGAAGGGCTGATGGCAATTTATGGCTATGCCATGCAGATTTATTTCGATTTTTCGGGCTATACCGACATCGTTATCGGACTGGCGATGTTGCTTGGATTTAATGTGATGGCGAACTTCAACAAACCGTTCATGGCAGATAATGTTGCCGACTTTTGGCGCCGTTGGCATATTTCGCTCTCCACCTGGTTCAACGAATATGTTTTTTATCCTCTGGCTTATACGTTTCGCAAATTCAAACAAGCGGGCGTCATCCTTGCCGTGTTGATCACCTTCTTTATTTCGGGATTTTGGCATGGTCCGTCGTGGACATATATCTTGTGGGGCACCTCCCACGGATTGGCTATTGCCTTTACTTTTGCTACTGCCAATCTCCGCAACAAAATTGCTAAGAAAAACACCTTTGGCATCTATCGTTTCCTAAGTATTTTCATCACGTTTCATTTTTTAGCATTTTCGATGGTGTTTTTTCGGGCAGAGAGCCTGCAAGCTGCACAAAAAATTTATACGCTTGTGTTCACCCATTTCGACATAAGCGTAGCAGGGCAGTGGGCTAAGCTTTATGCTACGCCTCTTGCTGTGTTGATTGTGGCATATCTGCTGCATTTTTCGCCGCTCAAATGGAATGAATTCTTCACGCGCCAATTTATCCGTTTGCATTGGACAGTGAAAGTGCTTATCATTGTTGTTGGCGTAGTGTTTATTTTTCAAGCGTTTTCGTCGGATACGCAGCCGTTTATTTATTTGGAGTTTTAGTTCGGAGTTTTTTTTTGTTACACTGAGATACACAGAGGTTAGGAGATGCACAGAGGGGGATTTTGAATACCAAGAACCCTTGCCTGCGTGACGGAGTTGGGCAGGCAAGTCCCAAATATCAAATACTAAATTCCAAATACTAAATACCAAATACCAAGGTTTGACGCTATGTTACCAACGAAACTTCTTTTGAGAGTGGCAGGCAAAAGATTAAAAGTGCGAAGTTGCAAATGTCAAAAGCAGGATTCCAAGTGAAGCTTTCACTTGAAGTGAAGGCTTCACTGACTCAATTTAGGCTGTAGCTTAAAAGGATAGAGGCGACAGGGGTTGGAAGTTTAGGTGTAGGGGTTCACGCAAAGCCGCAAAGCCGCAAAGCCGCAAAGCCGAAGACAGATTAAAAAGTGCGAAAGTGCGAACTTCGGCACAACGGTACTACGCTTGGTTATGCGAAGTTTTCAACTTCGCATGGTTTAATTTGTAGTTTTCAACTACATTTAAATGCAAATATCCGCTTTTTATTTTGCCGGAAACTAACAATTGAAAACAACACTATGCTCTTCAGGTTCGGAGGTTTTTTTTGCGCCTGAGTCGAGCTTATCAACATGTTTTTTTAAAGACTCAATTCCTTGCACAATTATTTTTTTTGGTAGTTTAATTTCCTTGTTCCCATAATAAGTTATATGGAACTTTTTACGCTGGAATAAAGGTAACAAAGGAGAAAGATCTTTTAGAGGACCATCCAAATCGAGCTGATGTAGTTTGGGCAGGTCTATTAGAGTCGAAAAATCATCAAAATCATCCATAGAAAGCGTTAATTGATTTAATCTTGGAAGTTCTTTTAGAGTAGAAATATCGCGGATTGGGTTATGATGCAGCATAAGAACGAATAGTTCCTGTATGTCTTTCAGTGCCGAAACATCTTTGATTCTATTACAATGCAACTCGAGGAAACTTATTCGTGAGAGTGCCTTGAGTGCCGAAACATCTTCTATTTTATTATGTGCGAGATTAAGCGAGTAGAGCTTTTTTAATGATGCTAGCGGCGTTATGTCATGGATGTTATTTCTGTCCAAATCGATGGATGTTAATTTTTTTAGGTTTTTTAAGGCTGAAATATCCTTGATTTTATTTTCCGACAAGCACAATTCGTGCAATCGGGTTAAGTTTGCTAAAGCATCCAAATTACTGATAGCGTTGCCCGCTAAAAACAACCTTTCTATGTGGGTTGCATTTTTTATAGGGCTGATATCTGTAATTTTATTATCACTAAGAAGAATCATTTTAATGTTATGCTCACATACGAGGTTCGAAATGTCAGCAATGCAGTTTTGCGATAATCCGAGAGTTTTTAGTTTGGTGAGATTTTTTAAAGAGGGTATTTTTTCAATCTTATTTTCCTCAAATTCTGCTTCCTGAAGGCTTATCAAATGTTCAATCGCTGAAATATCCTTTATCTTATTCCTGCATAAATAAAGATTTTTAAGTTTCGTCATGCCTTGTATAGCAGAAATATCTTCAAGGTCGGTATCCTCCATTTCAAATTCAACTACATTTTTCATGTCTTTCAGTGGCGAAAGATCTGTAACCTTCGTGTTACTTAAGTATATTTCACGGATGTTTGTCAGGTTCTTCAAAGGCGTCAAATCACTAATGTTGGGTCCAATCAAAACCACTGATTTTAATTGTTTCAGATATGCCAAAGGCGAAATATCAGAAATGTTTTTGCCCTTGATATATATTTCATCAATTTTTGTTAATTGTTTCAAAGGGGTAATATCATCGAAATAGCAGTCAGAAAAATAAACATGTTTTAGTTTTTTTAGATCTTTCAGAAGTAAGACCACTGATTCAAAACAGGTGAATTTATGATTACTAAACCAAACAAGATATATTTGCCCTTTTTCATTCACATAATAATCGCCCCAGGGTTTATTACTATCTGAACTGCCATCGAACTTGAAATTCAATTCCTTTTCAATTGCTTCTATTGTTTCCTGCTCATTCATTACTTTCATTTTTTTTAGTTTTTATTCTTTTTCTTTTTTAGTTTTCTAACACTCTTGGATCGTAAACCGCTTATACTAAGTTTGCAACTACGCATTGTTTAATTTGTAGTTTGCATCTACATTTTAATGCAAATATACGCTTTTTATTGTACTATTTTACAAACTACCTTTTAATAAGTACGAAGATGCAAACTTCGGAACAACAGTACTACGCGCAACAGCTAACAAATCACAGCGTGTGGTTTTATCTTATTCAGGATCAAAAAATTTATCTGTCGCCCAATTTTTATGATTATTGACAATATAATTAGTAATAGTATCAAATGATTGGGCATCGCGAATAATATGATCATGAAAACGAGGCTGCCATCCAAATTCAAATCCAAATCGGTGTGCATGTTTTGTAACAGCAGATTTGTAAGATACTATAATGGACAAAACGGTATTTTTGCCCTGATTTTGAAATCGTTGTTGTCCAATAGATTTTCCCGATGGGTCGAAGGATTGGGGTGGGGTTGTTTATGTAGGAGTTGCGATTGATTATGTGGTGGTTGCGGTTGTTTATGTGGTGGTTGTGGTTGTTTATGTGGGGGTTGTAGGGACAAGGCATGCCTTGTCTCTACGTCGCCTACGTCGCCTGCGTCGTCAATGTCGTCTATGTCGTTTGCCTTGCCACCGTTTCCACCGTTTATGTCATTTTTATTATCTCCAATAAAATAGGATTTATCTTGAAACAAATTCAATATCGCATGTACATGATTTGGCATGATCGTAAATTCGCCTAATTCAATGTTGTTAAAATGGTGAATAATTTCAAACCACATCAAATCTGCAATGATGCCTACATTTGAATAATTCATTTTTCCATTTTCAATTTCACCAAAATAATGTTCCCTGTTTTTAGTACAAATGGTAATAAAATATAATTCTTCATTTGCATAATCCCAATTCTGCAAACGTGCTGATGCTATCCGATATTTGTTTTGAAACAGAGTCATTATGTTTTATTTGCAATTTAGATGGACGTTAATTCTGGCGAACATTGTAATTTTTTGTCAAAGATACTTCTTTTTTGTGATTACCTGGTTAAAGATATCGGATGATTAATATTGTGGGTGTTGTGGGGCGTGTCTTGTGGGTGTTGTAGAGACAAGGCATGCCTTGTCTCTACGTTGCCATCGTTATATCCGCTCACCATGAATTGCACTCCCCGTGTTTCCTGATTCCCTGTAATTGTAACATTTTGTTCTGTAATTAAATATCTGCCCGACATGCTGAATTTTTATTCAAGGATACTTCTTATTTGTGGATAATATAACACAGGAAATGAAATTCCGTTTTAGCGGCGTGACTATTTTTCATAATTTCTTTAATGTTTCATTTTTCTTTCAAGAACCTGATAATAATAACTGAAAGGCTTATTGAAATCAATTATCTGTCGTTTCTTTGTTGACTTTTCTTCTCTATTACTTTCAGCTACTGACATATCATTTATTTCAACTTCTAACTTATAATATAACTTGTTTCTGCTTCTATCCAATTCCTTAATTTGCTTGATTGAATATTTATTCATCGTAAGTTCTTTGAACCCATTGTTCCAACACAACTCATGTTTAATTTTATCAAAGTTACGTAACTGAACTCTACCAACTGACATTCCAACTAAACTATGGACAGCAGATTCACAAACTGTACCAACACTTTTTCTTCTCTGTTGCTGAACTGCTCGTTTGATGCGTTGAATGACCATCTTTTGTTTTTTAAGTTCTTTTGCCAATGAACCTTTTCTAACTCTTGTGTGTCCTTCATAGTGTAACTCGTAACCTACAAATCCAATCCAAGGAAATCCGCCTTTTTTGATAGCTGACCACTTATAAGGTCCTTTGGATTTGTTTTTCCAAAATGGTTGAATTGAAGTTGGCGGCAAATTCTTTTTAGGTTTTGTTCTTGGAACAATCAATTGATCATTTTCACAAAAGTCATGAGGCACTAACTTTAAACTCTTCAACGAATCAATATAAAGTCTTTTTGCAAGCTCACATTCTGCTTTGTCAGGATGCAAAATAATCATGTCGTCACAAAATCTTGCGTAAAAAACTTTTGTCTTCTTTACTTCTTTGTCTGCAATATCTAAAACGATATTTGCAATTAATCCTGACAATGCTCCTCCTTGTGGAACTCCTATTTCATTTGAAGTAAAGTCAGAATAATAACCATGTTTTTTGAAACCTTGCTGGACCCAACCGTAATGACCTTTGAATGTATTTCCCTCTTTGTCCTTTAAGTATTTTGCCCAATGGACTGCGTCATCGTTTAATGGAAGTGTGTTTCTGTTGAACGAATAACAATTAAGATATGCCTCAAAAATCCTAATTGGAATTGATAAATCATTTTCGGGAAATTCAGTTTTTACTTTCTCAATCAATGCGTAGAAATGCTCTCTGATTTTTTGATGGTTAACTGAATCGTAAAACTTTTCCATATCACATTCAACGGCCCACAAATCAGTTTCCATGTATTGCAATTTGAAATTTTTTATCTCCTTTATGCAGTCATGATGAGTTGGTAAAATGTCTTTGATTTTATTCCTAGCTCTGAAAGCAAAGGAGCAATCCTGAAAATAGGAGTCAAATAATTCTGTCAAATACTTATTTGTCAAACTAAGTATTATTCTGTCTTTGAGATTGAAAAGAGCAATAGGTCTGCACTCATTTATACTTTTTTTATCAAGTTCGTCTTTGAGTTTCGGATAAATAATTGGTTTTTCAATTTTGAAATCTTTTTGTTGAATAGAATGCTGAATGTCTTTTACAAATTCGGTTAGGTTTTTTAGAAATGGAGCATCGGGATTCTTTTTTTTAATAATTCCAATTGTTTGAGAAATAGCAGAAGCATTCTTGTCAACAGTAGAAAGTTTCTGTTTTGTCTTTTTATTTAACCTTGCTTTTCTATTCGGTTCAACCCACTGTCTCCGTTTCGGTAAAAGATCATTAAGTTTCTCATAAAATTCCATTTCATATTCTGAATAATTTTCAGATTCAGTTTTATGGTAATTGTATTCTTCATTGCTTGTTAAACGAAAAAGTAAGTTCTTCTTGTTTCGTTTACTAGCTTGCTTAGCCCTCAACTTGCACAAGTAGGAAGTTATTATTTTATCTGTAAAATATTCTTCAAGCGTTTTCATAGTAAATAAAAGAGAAGGGAGTTAACAGGGAGTATTGCTACTCATAAACCATAATACTGACATAATGTCATTCACTTTTTTAAGACCTCTGGTCTGCATTGCAGGTGAAATTAACCGTTAAGTGAGGTTGAAACTTGCGACACACTTTCGTGAGCCACCGCAGAACTCCCTTCTCTAATTCTTTTAGTAATGTATCCTTTTTGTATTGCCAAATATTCAATTGTTTGAAATGTAATTTCTCCTGTTTGAATTTCATAACTATTCAAAAGTAAGTTTCTGCAATTGGTTCCATTAAATTTTCCTTTATCCATTGAACTCAACTTTAAAAAATATTTTTCACCTATCTCAAAAGTGAATGAATTTGCAATAGCTAACGAAACTCTATACCATTCTGCATAGGAATTTGTAATTGATAAATCTCTCTTAATTAAAAATTTAATTATTGCTTGAATGGTTTTTCTGTTACTTGGATGGTTTCTGTTTTGCGGATTGAACAATGCATCTTTGCTGCTTATGTGAATCTGTTTTGCTTTTTCAGTTTTTACTTTCTTTTCTTGAACTATTAAAATATCCAAATCGGATATTTCAAATGATGTAACTGATTGCTTGATTACTATTGCTGGGTCGTATGATAAAAAGCAAAGTCGTGTTGTATCACTTCCGCTATTATCTAATTCAATGTTGTAATTTTCCGCAAAATGTTTTGCCAACTTTCTGAATGCTGCTTTGTGTGCATTATCAAGATTGTTGGTATCGGACACTGTACTAAAAGATAAATGAACTAAACCTTTTATTCCCTGCTGTGAAGGAGATTCCCAGAACGAAAAAACAAACTTGTCATTGGCAAATGAATCTTTTACTTTCTGAAGTTCGTCATTACTTAGTTTGTCAATGTCTAAGACAATAAGATAGTTGTAACTTTTGAGAGCTGACTTTTTTCTTTCCTTTTCAAATGTCCCGCAAAATGTAACTGCTGCAAGGTTTCTTTTGTGAATGTTGTAAGATTCCTTATCACCAGTTTTTAATAAAGTTCTTAATCTGTTTACTTGTAAAGTGTGCGTTTCGTTTTTTATTTCTTCAAGAACTTGACTGATAGAAATTTCTTTTGCAAACGGTGTATATGCGTTTTGCTGATAAGATACTTTAAGATTTAAAATATCGGATACGCTGTTTTGCTCTTTATTAATTGTCATTCCCATTTTCAAATTAGTTTCACCACCACAAAAGTAAACAATTTATTCAATCCAACAAAAATTATTTTTATTCCATTACAAACATCTCATCAAGTCATTGTACGGCTCCATGCCATGCCATGACTACACTATCAATCTTATGCCGATAGTCGGAGTGCAACTCCAAGTCGCGCCCCGACTAATAAGAACCAAAAACATGTCGCCCCTCTGGGGCTTAAATTCGCGTGTGTGTATTTTTTTCTAAAAACAGTACGCCTCTCCGAGGCTTAAACATTTTTCCCAACCCCATCCAAAAATCATATACTCTCATCAAAAAAATTTCTGCTATCATCCAAATATCTTCTCCTCCCATCCCTTCTTTGTTTGCTGTTGTTTCTTTATTAACATATACCATAAAATAAGTTTATGACACCATAAAAAAAGTTTATGACGCCATAAAAGAAGCTTAAGACGTCATCCCCTTGTTGGATGACGCTATTAAAAATTTTAAGACGCCATAAAATAAGTGTAAGACGCCATAAAATAAGTTTAAGACGTCATAAAAAAGTTTTTGATGTAAACACCGTTTTTATGACATCATAAAGAAAGTTTTTGACGCCATAAAATAAGTTTAAGACGCCATAAAATAGTTTATGATGTCATAAAAAAGTTTTTGATGCTAAAAAAAAGATTAAGACGCCATAAAAAAGTTTATGACGCCATACAGCAAGAATAAGACGCCATAAAATTATTTTAAGACGCTATAAAATAATT
>CAIWVT010000399.1 GCA_903916135.1 uncultured bacterium | reverse complement strand
GAAACAACAGCAAACAAAGAAGGGATGGGAGGAGAAAGTTTCTTGATGGGAACATAAAGTTTTTGGATGATGGGATTTCATTTTGGTAAGGGATGGTGGAAAATGTTTATCTTTGTAGGAAAATATATGTATTATGCCATTTAGTAAAGAAAATGAAGAAAAATTACGCCAACTTACGCTTGAAGCGGAAAGGGAATGGGAAGCAATGTCGGAAGCGGAACGGGAAGAAGTAAGAAAAATAGCAATCGGCTTTGAGAAAAAAGTGGCTAGCTGTTATCCTGACGACAAACCAAAAAAGAAAAGGAAGAAGTAAAACAAAAAAAGTTGCAAAATGCGCTTGCCGGTTAACAACCGGAGCGACTTATATCAGCAACTTTCAATAAGCAAAAAGCCTCATTTTACAGAGGCTTTCAGGAGACGTGGAACGTTCTTATGGTAGTTCCTCATCGGTGCAAAGATACAAAATATATTGATACAAGATAAAAACTTCATTTTATTTAGCTCTACCCTGAAAGGCGAAGTTATTAATTTGAAGTAAAGTTTATTTGCTTTTATTTGGGAAATAATTAATACTTTTGATGTCGAATTAGAATTGAATATATTTAGTATTTTTGCAGACAGTTTTAAAGAAAGAAAATGAGTTTAATAGAAACAGGTATAGAAAAAGGATATATACGATTTGATGAAGATAAAAACTTCATTACGTATATACATCAAAATAAAAAACGTAATTATAATAACCCTGAAGAAAAGGTTCAAGCAGAAACTTTTTTGACTCTTGTATTAAATTATGGGTATCCTGTAAATAGGATTAAACTATTTGTTTCTGTGCAAGTAGGTTCTGAAACAAAAGAAGCTGATATTATAGTTTATGAAGATGATGATTGTGAACAAACCTATATTTTGGTTGAATGTAAAAAAGAAGAAATAACGGATCAACAGTTTAATATAGCCGTAAACCAAGCATACAGCTATTGTGTTGCCGAAGGGGGAAAATATGTTTGGACTACTTCGAAAATAATAAATGAGTATTACGAAGTTCCGAAAGAAAAACCAAAGAGCAGAATTACTATACCCGATATACCTCAGTTTGGCATTGATAGATTAGCTCCTTATAAATACGTAAAAGGCGGATTGTTGCAATCGGAGGGATTCGAGGCTGACACAGCAACAAAGACAAATTATAAAGGATGTGATGAGCCTGTAGAAGCCATAGCAAAACAAAAGTTTTTTGAATTGGAAGTGGTTAGTGAAAGTGAATTAACTAAGATATTTATTCAAGCTCATCAGGCACTTTGGGGCGGAGGTCAACGAAATCCAAGCGTGGCATTTGATGAATTGGATAAACTTATTTTTTGTAAAGTATGGGATGAAAAACATCCAAGAAAGCAAGGTGAACCTTATGATTTTCAGCTTTTCCGTGATGAAGAACCTACGGATTTGTTGAAACGCATAAATGGATTATACGAACAGGGCAGAAAAAAAGAACCTGAAGTTTTTAAGGATGATATTACGCTGACTCCACATGAAACATCTACAATTGTAAAGTATTTTCAACGCATAAATCTGAATAAAACTGACCTTGACAGCAAAGGAAAAGCTTTTGAGACTTTTATGGGTAGTTTCTTTCGGGGCGATTTTGGACAGTATTTTACTCCACGCCCTATTGTGAAGTTTATTGTTGATTGTTTGCCTATCAACCATCATAGCAGGGTTTTGGATACGAGTTGCGGTAGTGGTGGTTTTTTGTTACATGCATTGGACAAGGTGAGAGAGCAGGCAAATGAGTTTTATGATATTGAAAAAGAAGAAAAGGATCATTTCAGACATTGGCACGATTTTGCCGAAAAGAATTTGTTCGGGATTGAAATAAACGACCAAATTGCAAGAACGGCAAAAATGAATATGATTATACACGATGATGGTCATACAAATGTGATAGCCTTGGATGGTCTTTTGGATGACAAGGATATACAAGTGAAATCGAGGAATAAAGAATTTGTGTATGGTACATTTGATTTTATCATAACAAATCCGCCTTTTGGCAGTAGCATAAAGCAAAATGAAAAAGCATATTTGCATCAATATAATTTAGCACTGAAAGAATTGGATTGGTTAAATACGGCTGCGAATGGTAAAACGGTTATGAGAGACAGTCAAAGCACGGAAGTGTTGTTTTTGGAGCAGTGTCATAAGTTTCTGACTGAACTTGGCTATTTGGCAATAGTTATACCCGATGGCGTTTTGACCAATAGTAGCATGCAATATGTGAGGGATAATTTGGAGGAAATGTATAGGATAGTTGCAGTGGTTTCGATGCCTCAAACGGCTTTTAGCGCGACAGGTGCGGGGGTGAAAAGTTCTGTGTTGTTTTTGAGAAAGCATGAAAGTAAACAAACTGAAAAAATATCGAATCAAAAAAGCGCACTTAAAGAAAAAATTAAAACGGAATCAGGCTTTATTTTAATTGTTGAAAAGTGGGAGAAAGAAAAAACAGACGCTATAAAACAATTGGAAAAAGAAGCAAAAGGAAATAATCCGAATGCTACTAAAAAAGAAATTGCATCTATAGTACAAGATGAGAAAAGCAAAATGCAACAGGTTTTTACAGATAAAGTGAATTTGTTGAAAGAAGAATTGACCGAAAAATACTTTGCTGCAAAACAAGCGGCTTTGGATGATTACCCAATTTTTATGGCAATTGCTGAGGACATAGGCTATGATGCCACAGGCAGAAACACCAATAATAATGAATTGATTGAAATAGGGAAAGAGCTTGCGAAATTTATTGCTCATATTAATAAAACTGAAAAGTAATGAGTGGTTATACTTTATCGTCAACTCTTGACCCAAATCGTGTTTTTATTTTGCATAGAAGTGATTTAGAAAAACGTTTTGATCCTTTTTATTATATACCAGAATTAGTTGAATTTGAAAACAAGGTTCTTTCAAAAATACCTCTACCTCTAAGATATTCTGTAATTAGTATAGCCAGCGGGGCAACGCCCAAGACCACCGAAAGCGAATTGTATTACACTGATAAAGAAAATGGAGTGCCTTTTTTACGTGTACAAAATCTTTCAGCAACTGGGATATTGGAATTTGATGATTGTAAATATATCAACTACGAAACTCACAATGGACCTTTAAAAAGAAGCCAAGTTTTTGAAAATGATTTGTTGGTAAAGATTACTGGGGTTGGGCGGATGGCAGTTGCATCCGTTGCACCAAAAGATTTTGAGGGTAATATTAATCAGCATGTATGTGTAATTAAGACTAAAAGCCGGGAGGTAAGTGAAATTATTGCAGCCTTTTTAAATTCTGATATTGGAGAAAAACTTGCAAGCCGTCGTAGTACTGGAGGTACAAGACCTGCTTTGGATTATCCTGCTTTACTTTCGATACCTATAATACATAATAAAAGGGTTTTAGAAATTACACAAAAAGTTGTTGAACAAAAAAAACAAAATGAAGATGAATCCGAAAGATTATTAGCAAGCATTGATGATTATTTGTTGAGAGAGTTGGGTATTGAACCTGTAAAAATACCGGAGAATAATTTGGGGAATAGGATGTTTATTTCTACAATAAAAGAAGTATCAGGGAATAGAATTGACCCTGCTTACCATCAAATTTATTTTCAAAAATTGATAGAATCAATTAAGATTTCAAAATATAAATGTTGTAAATTAGGTGATGAGATTCATGAAATAAATTATGGAGCATCATTTAAAAATGATTATGTAGCGTCTGGTGTTCCTTTGTTGCGAATAAAAGATTTAAGAAGAAATGAAATTGTAATTGACAAAGTAGTTTATCTTCCTGAAAGTGCAAGAGATATAATTGGCAATTGTTTTGTTAAAACAAATGACTTTTTAATAAGTAGAAGTGGAACGATTGGTGTTGTTTCAATTGTTCCGAAAGAAATTGATGGTTTCGCTTTTGGTTCTTTCATGATAAAGTTCAATTTAAAAAAAGAAAGTAAACTCAATAGAGAATTTTTATCCTACTATCTTAACAGCAAATTGCTTATTGAATTAATAGAAAGAGATAAAATTGG
>CAIWVT010000398.1 GCA_903916135.1 uncultured bacterium | reverse complement strand
TTAGCTGTTTATAACGGAGAACTTTATGCTGGAGGTAGTTTTAGCACATTAAGTGGCATTTCTGCACATAATATTGCCAAGTGGAACGGAACAAGTTGGTCAGCACTTAGTACAGGCACAAATATGGATATATTTGCCTTAGCAGTTTACAATAATGAATTATATGTTGGAGGAGGGTTTACAACTGCCGGAGGTAACGCTGCAAGTTATATTGCCAAATGGAACGGTACCACATGGTCGCCTGTTGGTTCAGGGATGAATGCTCCTATTTATTGTTTAAAAGTATTCAATGGAAAATTATATGCCGGAGGTAATTTCTCAACCGCTGATGCAGGTGTCGCAAATAAAATTGCCTCATGGGATGGGACATCATGGTCACCAGTAGGAAGTGGTATGGATAACCTTGTTTACGCTTTAGAAAGCTATAATGGTGCATTGTATGCAGGAGGTTCTTTTATCCTTGCTGGAAGTATTTATGCAAACTATGTTGCTAAATGGAATGGCACCAATTGGTCAGCATTAGGGGCTGGCATGAATGATGACGTATGGGCATTAGGCGTGTATGATTCCGTACTCTATGCCGGTGGACTTTTTACGGTGGCTGATGCGACTATCGTCAATCATATTGCACGATTAAACGAAGGAGTTGGAATCACAGAAACTTCAATTAATAATGAAATTGATGTCTATCCTAACCCCACAACCGACTATCTTTATATAAAAACTGAGCAGAAGTCTTTCATCGAAATAGTAAATCTCCAAGGACAGCTTATTACATCTTTTTATAGTGTCGTACCGGAATCACCCATTGATTTGTCGGGGGTTTTGCCTGGTATTTATTTTATAAAAGTTACTTCTGATAAAGGAATGTTTGTAAAGAAATTTATTAAGGAATAACCTGGATTAATGTGTAAACTAAGTCAAAACAATTACACAATATGATAAAAGTGGAGTTTTGTGACCACTTTAAAAAACGGGTATAAAAACAAAACAAATGAAAAAACTTTTATCAGTATTATTGATTGCTTTATTTATCTTTAAACCCGCCTATTCGCAAACATTTATAAGTGGGATTATTAGTAGCAATGCTACATGGACATTGGCAAATTCACCTTATGTAGTAACTGCGAATACCGTTATTATGCCCAATGTTATAATTAATGTCCAACCTGGTGTTTTAATAAAGTTAATGGCTAATGTTCAAATTTCACTGAGAGGTACTTTTAACTGTATCGGAACATCATCTGATAGTATATGGTTCACTGCAAATGATGGACTAACACATTGGGAAGGTTTTTATGTTGATAATTCATCCTATAATCCAAAAGTTAATTTTCGATATTGCAGTGTAACCTTGGGCAATGGTATTTTTAGTGTGGTTAACTATAATGCTTCAACAGACACCCTTATTAAATTGGTAAGGTGTACTTTTAAAAATAATAGTGGCGATATTATTGATGAAAACTCTGGAATTAAAACACATAAGGCATATATTGATTCATGCATTTTTTCTAATAACCCAAGTCATGCTATGTATGAGGCTTCTAATTTTACTATAAAAAATTCAAAATTTTACGGTGTCTCTGCTTCGCCATTAGGCAGGGCAATTTTTAGTGGTACATATCAAAATACAATTATTGATAATTGTGAGTTTAGTGGATTTAATGATTTGGCAGTAGCAATTCAAGGAAGTATTACAAACTCGACTTTTTATAATAATCATACAGCTATTGCAACTAATTCTAATGGCACGCCAGAAGTGCATTATAATAATATTTATGATAATCAAATCGGTATTAAGGATTGGCAATATGGTGCAATTAATTCGCCAACTCAAATTACTAACAACAGATTTTGCAATACAACAAATGTTAGGAAAGTTTATGGTGCTGATTCTTATTATATCAATAATTGCTGGTGTTTAAATGACAGTCTTCAGATCGAAGCATCTATTTGGGATTTTTTTGATGCAGGGAGCCTTGGAATTGTGTATTTTTATCCGTATGTTGCTAATTGTTCCATCATTGTTGGAAGTGCTGATAACAATGAAAAAATAGCATTTTCATTATTCCCCAATCCTGCTTCCGATAAACTTAATATAGAGATTTCTGGATCTATTGGCGAAAAGTCATTGTCAGTTTACAATATTCAAGGGCAACTAATGTGGCAACAAACAGCAAGGCAGGAAAAATTAGAAATTGATATTGCCAGACTATCCAAAGGACTATATTTATTAAAACTCATCACCACAGAAGGTAGCGTGGTGAAGAAATTTATTAAGGAATAAGTCAAGAGATTAATGTTTATGGAAAAGGCTTGCCCTCACATCGGAGCAAGCCTTTTTACTTTATAACCGAGCGATTAGAAAAAAATATGTTTTT
>CAIWVT010000397.1 GCA_903916135.1 uncultured bacterium | reverse complement strand
TCATTACTGCATTAAAGAGTTTTCATTTGATTATATTGCTTATTTTGATGCCGATTTATCTACCCCCCTTGAATCATGCTTTACGTTAGAAAATCATATAAACAAAGATATTGTTTTCTGTTTTGGTTCACGAATTATGAGAATCGGTTCGCATATTGAGCGTTCAGAAAAACGACATTATGTTGGCAGAATAATTGCAACATTTATTGACAACATATTAAAACTTAAAGTTTACGACACCCAATGCGGCAGCAAATTGTTTACAAAAGAATTGGCTGAATTGTTGTTCAAAGAAGCATTTATTTCGAGATGGTTATTTGATGTAGAACTTTTTGCGCGCATGATAAACCTATATGGAAGGGAAACAGCCTTGCAAAAGATGCTTGAAATACCTTTGGATAAATGGATTAATAAAGATGGCTCGAAAGTGAAACTTTCCTATTTTTTTAAACTGTGGATAGACTTATATAAAATCAGGAAAAAGTATTTTAAAAAGATGTCATAGAATTTGAATGTTTTTGCATTAGTAATTCATTGTTGTCCTGTTAAAGAATATATCGTCCCAACGGGACGTAAAAAAAATCGCGTGTTGAAATTTTCTATAAACATTAAATCCCTACGGGATAGGAGTTTTTAGCTTGTAAGTCAGTCCCATAGATGACTTACCTCCTTACAAAGCCTGTTACTATAGTTGAGACTAAAGTAGAACCTTATCCGAACGTTTTTCGTTTTATTATTTTATAAGCTATGCTCAACGGGGAGCATCATTCAACAGAAAAAATCTACTCCTGTAAGTGGATTGATATTTTTTTTCAACAAGTTCTGGTTTTTTTCAAAAAAAATATCTATTTTTGCTTTTTCATTTGTATAACAAAAAATCAAGAGTAAAAAAACGCTGTATGAAACAGTTCGACGCTATTTTTGAGGAAGAAAAATCGCCGGAAGCTTTGAAGGAGTTGGTGAAGATGAGGAAGTTTCCCGCTTTGTGCCTGTTGTTGGTACATTATCATGCCATGTTGAAGAAGTATGCACCGTCGCGAGGCAAGGAAATTGTGGACCACAATGCTTTTGCCCAAGCGAATTTGGCAGAATTTCAACAGCTTTCAAAAGAGCTATTGCCAATTCCGAGCAAGGATATTTTGTCTGTGGCATTTCGATTAATTTTTTGTGTACAACAAATTTTTTTGAAGGATTTCCATGTCGAAAAAGTTTCAATGCAACTTGCCTTTGACCAAATCAATCGTCAATATATGCAAGATACAATGGTATTTTGTTCCAATTTGGAAGCGTTTTTTCTGTTGCATCATCATGCCAATGGCGAAAACCTCCCGGAAACTTTGTCGAAAAAGAATGAAGCAGACATCAGCTATCTGCTTTTTAATGAATATAAAAGAAAACGGAAGGCGCTATTGCGTGCGCTAAAAAATAGCAAATGGTTTCACTATTTTCATAAGCCGCATACCTTATTCGATCATCCCGATGTGCAGAAAATCATCAATTGTAAGAAAGAATATTTGATATTTCTGGCATTTCTTTTCTCGAAATTGGCAAAAGCAAACTACATACAAGCCCGCAAAGGCAAGGGTTTTATGGAATGTCTATGTAAATATATTTTATGCGATGGCAAAGAAATAAAGGGACATCAGATGAACACGCTCTTGGGAAAGATAAAACTACATCCCGAAAAATATTGCAAATGTACAGCAGAGGTGGATCGTATCATGGAGATGCTTCATAAAATTAAGGAAGTCAAATCCTAAAAATGCTTGGATAGTGTAAAATTTGGGAGCAAAGAGACTAAAATATTGCTGTTTATTTGTATTTTTCGACCTTTATTTTTTTTTGTAATAAAAAATAAATGATTTTTTTTTGAGCTTTTTGAGCAAAAATAAAAATCACCATACTCCTTTTTATTCTTGGAGAACAGGCTAAGCGGCTTCTTTAAAAAAGAAATTATTTGGAAATTATTCGGAAAGTTTAGAGAAAGTTTATTTTTAAGGGTGTTTTTTTGATGTACTTTTGTAAATGCTTAAACGAAGACAAACAAGAAATCAGCTATGCAGCCCAATCTTATTTTTACAGAAAATAATACATTGATAATTCAAGATTTATTTCAATGGAATGTGGCAAATTATCAATCCAAGAGCTTAGATTGTGAATCCAAGAGCTTAGATTGTAAATCCAAGAGCTTAGATTGTGAATCCAAGAGCTTAGATTGTAAATCCAAGAGCTTAGATTATAAATTCAAGAGCTTAGATTGTGAATCCAAGAGCTTGGATTGTAAATTCAAGAGCTTTGATTGTAAATCCAAGAGCTTTGATTGTAAATCCAAGAGCTTTGATTGTAAATCCAAGAGCTTTGATTGTAAATCCAAGAGCTTAGATTGTAAATCCAAGAGCTTAGATTACTTATTCCGATTCCCGCTTTTAAATTAAAAAAATATGAAACAGTTTTAAGTATTGAAGAACAAATATATAACAAAGTAAATATATTATTAATTAAACCAAATATTATGAAACATGAGAACTAAAGTAGTAACAAACATCCAAAATGAATCGGATAACGATGCACTTGCTATTAGTTACAAAGGACAAGGAGGTTTAGCATTAAACGAAACCTTTCCCTTGCCCCCTGTGTTGCCGGCAGCGTGGCTATTGATTATCAATGATTTCAAAACCAAGTGCACTGCGGCTGAGTATGGCAACGCTGCTGACATAATTGCAAAAAACGTAGCGCGAGACCTTGTAAATGATGCCTTTCGTTTGGATGGCATCTATGTTAACCTGATTGCCAATGGGGATAAAGTAAAATGTGAAAGCTCCAAATTTCCAATTTACGACCCAGCTAAGCATAGTGTTTTGCCAAATCAAGAGGCAAAAAACTTGAAAGCTACGGGCGACATCACTGTTTACAGTCGGTTGATGCCCGAAAAATTGATTGTGCGTTTAATTCAAACAACGCAAACTCCTTCCGTGGAAAGTTCGTGGAAACTGGTTGCTGCTACTAAAAAACAGAGCGTAACCCTCCACAACTGTCCTGTGGACTCACGCACCTACGTGCGTATTGCTTTGGTTACGGAATCAACCGAAATTAGTTTTGGAGGAATTTTTTCGGTATTGGTGTCGTAAGCAAAGATTTTGTTGGTCTTGATTCACCGATAAAAAGGGAAACCTCGCTCTGGGAAAGGGCGGGGTTTTTTTATGTGGATTGGTGTTTATTTTTTTTTGTAGTATTTTATTTGAAGATTTTTTTTTATCTTTGTAAAAATTATTATACAGCAGGAAAATGGAAAAAAATGGGCAAAGCCTGCTTGGATTGCTTGCCGTAATAGATTTAGTAAATATAGCGTGAATTCATGCCATAGAAACGTTATCAGCAATTTTAGAAAACACGATACCATGACAATTTTTCAAACAATAATATTTACTCTAATTCTATTTATTTCTGGTGTGACTTTGGGACAGACAAGTATTGATACTATAACGGCAGACTTTAGTAAAGAATATTATCAAAAAGAGACAGTTTTTTTTCCAAAGTATGGCGACAGTCTTTCTAAGGCGACAAAATATGATTTTAGTTCAATTTGGTTGACTAGCGACTTTGATCAAAATGGGGTGTTAGGATTTAATTACCAGCGAATACAATTTTATATTGAAAAGGTTA
>CAIWVT010000396.1 GCA_903916135.1 uncultured bacterium | reverse complement strand
TTCCTGCTTATCGAAGGTTATAACGGCACATGGTTTTACAGGCAAAGCGTTGGCGGCAATAAATAATTTAATAAACCCTAAAATTTGAACTATGGAAACACAAACAAACCAAAATCCGGAACATCCCCATATCGTCATTGCTAGACACCCCAAAAACATGGGAGTTGGATTAATTTTGACTATTATTTTCGGTTCAATTGGACTACTCTATTCAACAGTAGTTGGTGGGCTTATAATGACCTTTTTTGTTCAACCAGTTCTAATGTTATCTCTTATAACAGGGCATCATATCCTTTCTATTTTAATTGCATTATTTTATTGGCCCATCTGTATTTATTGGACAATTAAAGCAATAAAAACATATAACTCAAAACTCTTTGCAGGGGAAGATACTAATGAAAATATTGATTTAAGTCTTTCAAGTATAATCATGTTTCTCCTTGTTTCAACATTTATATTTTGTGGATTATTTGCAATTTATGATCAAATAATTTCAAAATTAGGATAAACATTGTTTAACTGCCGCCAACAGGCTTGCAACCGCAACAAAACCAACATTGACAATACTTAGAAAAGGTTTGTCGTTGCTGCGGTTGCAAGCGAGGCGTTATGGGCAAGTTTATGGAAACCGTCATACACAAATCAGCTACAGCCATTAAAAATAAAACATATGCCAAGGATTAGAATTGAAACAGCATCAAAAAAGGTAATTGATTCCTTATCAAATTTGGAAGCTTTTAATATTGCCTTTTCGAAACAACACGAGAAAATATTTAATGATCTATTAATAACGGAGCTGTCCTTGAGAAAAAGGAATCAGCCAGGACTTGGAAAAATTCCAGATGCGTCTTTTCTTTATGGCAAGGATCTTATTATTATTGAAATAGGCCACAATGGTCTTTATCAAGAACCTTTACATAATGTAAATAAGTCATTCAGAGATATTGAAAAATGGGATCATGTAAATTGTAGAATATTTACGATACAGATTATTGAAGATATTTTGCAAATAAATCCCACTCACATTCATGTTTCGCCTTATTACTATTATAACAATTGGGGAAAAGGGATTAATTACTATTTAAATTTTCGAAATGAAATCATAATTAATGAACAGATATTGGATAGAGAGTTTAACCTTATTGACATAAACAAATGTTATTATAAATCAAAGATATATAATAGCAATGGTACAAGTATTCAATTTCACTTAATTATTACTGGCCCACATGTTGGGAATAGCAATGCTGTTAAAACTCAATTGACATATTTAAAATAATGGTTGTGGATAACAAGACTGTAAAAATAGCACTTGTAGCGGTTTTCTTCTGCTAAACATTTCAGTGGCGTGGGTTCAATAGGATTAACTTTCAAATTTTGACATTAATGTACAAAAAAAGTGGAGTCTAGAACCCACTATAAAAAACGGGGCGTGACCGAAAAGCCTTATGAGTAGGTAAATTAAATCTGATATTATGGAAAATCAAAACAATCAAATCGTTAAAACTGGGGATTGGGTTTTGACTTTGTTTCTTTGTGCAATCCCATTAATTGGCTTTATAATGCTTTTTGTTTGGGCCTTTGGTGGTGGTACAAATCCTAGTAAAGCTAACTGGGCTAAAGCATGTCTGATATGGCTGGCAATTGGTGTTTTTCTTACTGTCATTCTATTCGTATTATTTGGAGCAGCACTTTCAAGGGTGTTTTCGTAAGTCTTCTTAATAACAAATGAGTGAAATAATTCAATAACCATCTCCAAATCAAACCATATGAAAAAATCAACTCAAAGTTTTAGCTTTCTGCTAATTGCAATCATTGCCATCATGATAACAGCATTTTATGGCTGTGGAAATAAAAAAAGTGCAATTGCAAAAGTTAAACCAGAAAAAATTGAAATCTCTGGCGATCTTGCGGATTATATTCAAGTCGTTGATAACGAGTATGAAATTACTGACGACTGGGGCGGAAATCTTTCCATCAAGGTTAAAGCAATTCAAGCACTTACAGAAGAAGAAATGAAAAACAAGGATTTTGAAATTTCAGCTTCTTTACTTGACAATAAAAGTATGCCTGTTTCAGGAGTTGGAGAATTCAAAATTGAATACGAATCAAAAGACAAACTATTGAGCTTGTTAAAAAAAGGATCCGGGGAAGAAGTCATCCAACTCAAAGCTCAACTTGGTGACTATGAAGCAGAAGAACACGCTGAGAAATCTAAAATGTTCACAGTCTCAAGCACAATGAAAGAACAAGAAAAACCTTCTGTTTCCTCTACAGAAAGTTCCGACAATTCTACTGCATCAGATGATAATACAACTTCTTCAACTGACTGCGACCAGTTTCTTATCGATTATGAAGCATTCGCTGACAGTTACATTAAACTGTTGAAAAAGTACAAGAAAGATCCGTCAGATGCAAGTATTCTTACTGAATACACAGAGGCTGCACAAAAAGCGATTGAGATGCAAAACAATGTTGCAAATTGTACAGATGTAAAGTATGCTACTAAATTAACGAAAATTGCAACAAAAATAGCAAATGCAGCAGCAGATTTGCAGTAATGAGGTAAATAAGTTATGGAGACCAGAACCCATTATAAAAACGGGGCGATACCGAAAAGCCAGACGAGTAGGACTAAATAAAAATATAAATTATGTATTGTAGAAATTGTGGAAACGAAGTTTCCGAAAAAGCGGTAATGTGTGTTGCTTGCGGCACACCACCGAAAGCAGGAAATAAATATTGCGACAATTGCAAAGCCGAAACCTCTGCCAATACGACAATCTGTATGAAATGCGGTGTGAGTTTAAAAGGAGATAATCCAATCAACGGAGAAGGCAAGGACTGGCTGACAACACTTTTGCTATGCTTTTTTCTTGGTGCTCTGGGAGTTCACAGGTTTTATACAGGACACACTGCAATTGGTGTTGTTCAGTTGCTTACTTTGGGTGGTTGTGGCATTTGGGCCCTTATTGACCTTATTATTATAATAATGGGTAATTTCAAAGATTCAAATGGTCACCTATTGGTTAAAAAGTAAAAAGCTACGACAGTATATTATGAGCACTGGGATTTTATTGATTCCAGTTGCTCTTTACATTGTGCCTTTAAACTGGCTTTACAAACAACATTCAATTTGTTTATTCAAAAATTTAACAGGCTTAGATTGCTACGGATGTGGTATGACAAGAGCAATATTGTCAGCCTTGCATTTTCATTTTGAAAGTGCATTTTATTACAATAAATTATTTGTTATAGTTCTGCCTTTGCTCCTTTACATCTGGTCAATGTCCATAATAAAATATTGGCCAAAAAAAACCTGCCCATAACGAACTTGCAACCGCAACAAAACCAGCATTGTTAATGCTTAGCGAAGGGTCACTTTTGCTGCGGTTGCAAGTAGGCGTTACCAAACATAAAAAATGTTATTTACTGGAGCGGATTGTAAACGTTGTAACAGAAGAAAAATAAACTCCCTGAAATATTGATTTTTGAAGATGCTTATGCAATAAGGATTTGAACAAATGCTAATAAACATTAGAACG
>CAIWVT010000395.1 GCA_903916135.1 uncultured bacterium | reverse complement strand
TGAGACTTTTTATGAAAGTTTCATCAGAGCGAAGCGGAACCAATAATGGATGCAGCAATGCGATTGTGTGACCTACTTTAGAGGCAAAGTTGTATCCATCCCCCGTTGAACCAGTTGCAGGATACGATTTCCCCCCCGTGGCAATCACTACCGATTTCGCAAATAGCTTTTTGCCATCTGATGCAATCACTCCCATTGCTTGTCCTTCCTTGATGATAATGTCTTTGATTGTTGTATTACATTTCACGACAACGCCCGTATTTTGAACCCATTTTACTAACGCCTCTGTCAATTCTGTAGCTTTATCGCTTTGCGGAAAAACTCTACCCCCTTGCTCTTTCTTGGTTTTTACACCGATGCTCTCAAAAAATTCTACCAATTCATCAGAAAAAAACACACCAAAGGCATTGTGCAAAAACCGATTGTCGGGACCTATATGCTGCATAAAAGCTTCTTTTTCGGCAATGTTAGTGATATTGCATCTGCCTTTGCCCGTAATCCGTAGTTTACACGCCGGCATCCGCATTTTTTCCACAAGCAAAACCTGCATCCCTTTGAGCGCAGCTTGTCCGGCACACATAATGCCCGATGCTCCGGCACCTATCACTATTACATCAAAGTTCATCATAATAATTTATACCATTATTTCCCATATTTTAATCCAAACTCAGTTTGGAAGTATGTCAAGAGAGCAAAGATATGCCATTCATACTATATTTATGCCAAACCCAATTTGGTATAAAGTCTATAACCTTTTGCCATAAGGACGAATGAAGTTCTAACCCCATCCCAACTTAAGTCTTAGCCAAACGGGTTCCCTAAGTAAAACTGACAATTATAGCTTACTAGGCTAATAAATCATCTAATACTATAATTTCTATATCTTTGAAAGATTTTAGACTTTTGTCATTGGTCAGAAAAAAATCAGAATTTGATAAAATTGCTGTAGCCAATTGAATTGAATCAGGAGTTTTGAAACCAAATTCTGCTCGTATTTTTGCCGCTTTTTTTGCAATATCAATGCTTATTTCATAAATATCTAACGTTGAGCTATTGCATAGAATACTTTCATATTCTTTTATAAGTTTAGTTTCTTTCTTCCGAATAGGATGCACCAATAGTTCCATTAAGGTTAACACTGAGGTCGAAAACTGAAATTTCTTTTGTTCGTTCCCAGCAAACAGTTTGTCTAAAATATTTGAGTACTTTTTGTTTGCCTCTATATAATATATTAAAGGTGCTGTATCAAGAAAAACAGTCTTATCTTGGAAAATTTTAACTAGTCCCATGCCTCACGTTCTTTCGAAATATAGCTTTCAATTTCAACATCTTGCCAAACATCTTTACCCAAGCCTTTAAGTCTTGTAATATTTACTGAAGTCGGTTTGGCTTTTGCACGTTTCAGCATCGAAACAATTTTCGACATGACATTGATTTTATTATGATAATCAAGTAATTCTATTTCCTGTATAATAGTATTAATATTCATTGTGCTACTCATTTTGTTTTTTTACAAAATTACAAAAAAAACTTTAACGACATTATTTTAATTGCAAAGAGGGTAAATATTATTTTGATGTGTTGGCATAGTATTATCTTTGCAGGCAAAAAAGAATATGGCAACAAAAGATTTACATGAGGAACTATTAAAATTAATAGCTCCGAAAGAGCTAACAAGCAATTTTGACTTAAAAGATATTATTGAGAAAAAGGATTCGATCATTATTTTATTTGAGGAGAAGTCAGATAGAGTTCCAGATGAATTGCTTGGGAAAGAAGTAATCATGGATGGATTTGTGAACAACTTAGATTTGCAAACTTTTCCATTAAAGGACAAAACCGTTTATTTTGCTGTAAGACGCAGGCGTTGGAAGGAAAGAAACACTACGGGTAAAAGTTACAGCAACACTTATGATCTACATGAAAAGGGGATGAAAACCACAAAGGAATTTGGGGCTTTTTTAAAAGAGGAGCTTGGATTACAGCCCGCTGAATATAACAAGTTTTGGGATAGCCTTAGGCATTAATGGCAATACCATCTATCGTTGGTATCGAGATGTATTGAGCGAATATGCTAAGGATAATGGAGCCAGTGTTCATATTCATGATGTAAAACTATTTGTTGGAGGACAAGAGAAGATTATAGAAGTACCCATTCTGCGACCTGAGAACTTTGGTGCTAACATGTCAATAGATGAAAAACATATAGGTGAAGATTTCTATACCGTAATTGGAAACAGAGATACAGGAATGATTGCGCTATTATGCAAAACAGTGATATTCTCTGAAATAAAAGAAGTGATTCAAAGGCATCAACATTTAGTCTCTAAAATAAAAAGTATTACGCTCGATTTTTCTTCCCTGTATAAAAAAGTATGTACGGAACTTATACCAAATGCTATTCAGATAGGAGATAAATTTCATGTAATCACTAACCTGATGGATGCTCATCAGGCAGTAAGAATTAGATATAGGCAGATAGAACTTAAAAAAAAGAGAAAAGCGCATCAAGAATTCAAACGCACAGAGAAGCAAAGGCTCCAAGAGTGTGAGAACATGGGGGACAAATTTAAATCCGCAAAATTTCATTACAAAGAACAACGACTTGAAAATGGAGAAACTCCACTTGAAATACTTTCCAGAAGCCGCTATTTATTATATAAATACCCACATCAATGGAGACCAAGTCAATGCGTAAGGGCTAAGGCTTTATTCGCCTTTTACCCAGAAATTCATACATCATATACTCTTTGCTGTCAGTTCAGAGATTGGCTAAGTAACAAAAATATTGGAAAGTCTTTCTTGGAAATTGACAAGGAACTTCACCAATGGTATGAAGACGTAGAAAGTGCTGAGATTGAAGAACTATTAAATTTTATGTCTATGGTCGAAACAAATGAAGATATTATACGAAACTACTTCAGGGCTGGTGAAACAAATGCTATAGCCGAATCCATTAATAGTAAAATACAGACGTTCATCTCCTCAAATAAAGGAACAAGAGATAAAGATTTCTTCTTCTTCAGACTCGATAATTACTATGCCAACACATCAAAATAATATTTACCC
>CAIWVT010000394.1 GCA_903916135.1 uncultured bacterium | reverse complement strand
GTTATTTTGAAAAAAAAAATAAAAAAAAAATTGCCTAACTAAAAAAAATATATACCTTTGCACTCCTTAAATTTTTCGAACAATGAAAAGAACATTTCAACCATCACAACGCAAAAGAAGAAACAATCACGGTTTCCGTAAAAAAATGGAATCTGCTAATGGTCGCAGAGTATTAGCTAACCGTAGGGCAAACGGAAGAAAAAAACTTACCGTTTCCGACGAGAAATTACATAAAAAATAATTTCTCAGAGGTAGCTTCGGTTTAAAAAATTAGAATGATTTTGAGGAGATGAATTGATTTGTCTTCTCAATTTTTTATATATAAACATCCAATGAATGCTTTTTTCTGGTTTTTACTGATTGTTTTGATTTCGTGGATAGTGTTTATTTACATTATCCCGTTTGTGGCACGTATATTTTTACGAAGACTTGCCAAACGATTTCAAAACTACACCGAAAAAACGCAACACAATAACAATAAACCTGAAGGTAGCGTAAATATTGATTATGGCAGCGACAAGCCTAAAAAACCTTCTGAAGTTGGAGATTATGTAGATTTCGAAGAAATTAAAGATAAATAATTTCTCATACTACACAAGCAATCACTAAGTATTTTTACAAAATAATCTTGTTTGTCTGATAAAAATTAGGAAAACGAGTTCAACAGACTTTTAGCATTGAAGCGGAAAGGTGGGTTTGTGATTGCAAAAGAAATAAACTCCTTTGAAAAGATAGTATTTGTTGAGGATTTAGTATTTCTTTTTGCTATTCCTTTTTCGGGAATTTTCAAAAATCGTAAGAAACGTGGAGCCATCACGAAAAGTATTTATCCTTCCATAAGATATAAAGACTGTAAGCCTGCCTGACGTTCGGGCAGTAAACAGAAAGTTTTAAAATTTCTTATTTAGAATGGCAGTCCTTTGTGAAACCTGTTAGACATCAGGATGGCTTCGTGTCCTTATGTCCCTGCCTGGTTGTGATACGCAGGCAGGGACGTGGATTTATTTACTTTGTGGTTGTGGATTGGGCTTTTTATTCAAACGACAAAATTGATTTCTTGATGATTTCGATAGCTTCGCGAAGTTGTTCTTCGGTGATGACCAAAGGCGGAGCGAAACGAATGATGTGTCCGTGAGTTGGCTTTGCAAGGAGACCGTTGTCGCGCATTTTCAGGCATACATCCCATGCTTCTTTTCCGTTTTTAGGACGAATGATGATGGCATTAAGCAAACCTTTACCTCTTACCAATTCCATCATGTCGGATTTTATCTTCGATAGTTCTTCGCGGAATATTTTCCCCATGCTTTCGGCACGTTCTGAGAGATTTTCGTCAGTTACCACTTGCAAGGCTGCCATTGCTATCTTAGCTGCTATGGGATTACCTCCAAATGTGGAGCCATGTTCGCCGGGTTTAATAGTGAGCATGATATCGTCGTTTGCTAAAACTGCAGAAACAGGGAAGGTTCCCCCTGACAACGCTTTTCCTAAAATTAAAATGTCGGGTTTCACGTCTTCGTGGTCGCAGCACAAAAGTTTTCCTGTGCGGGCTATGCCTGTTTGCACTTCGTCGGCAATAAATAATACATTTTTTGCTTTGCATAGTGCATAAGCTTTGGATAAATAACCATCGTCGGGGACAAATACTCCAGCTTCGCCCTGAATTGGTTCTACTAAAAATCCTGCAACGTCGGAATCTTCTAAAGCAAGCTTTAGTGCGCCCAAATCATTGTAGGGAATTGTGATAAAACCCGGTGTGAACGGACCGAAGTCTTTGCGCGCATCAGGATCGGTTGACATGGATACGATGGATATTGTTCTGCCATGAAAATTGTTTTCACAAACAATTATTTTCGCTTGATTTTCGGCAATTCCTTTGACTTTATATGCCCATTTGCGGGTAAGTTTCAAAGCTGTTTCGTCAGCTTCGGCACCGGTGTTCATCGGGAGAACTTTATCGAATCCGAAATACTCTGTTATGAATTTTTCGTAAGGACCCAGGCAATCGTTGTAGAAAGCACGCGATGTTAAGGTGAGAGTTTTTGCCTGTTCAATCATTGCGTTAATGATTTTTGGGTGGCAATGCCCCTGATTTACGGCTGAGTAGGCAGATAAAAAATCGAAATAGCGTTTGCCTTCCACATCCCACATAAAAACTCCTTCGCCGCGGCATAGAACCACTGGCAGAGGATGATAATTGTGAGCACCATACTTATCTTCAAGCGCAATGGCGGCTTGGGAGGCTGTGTTTGTTTTTACGGTTTCTTCCATATAACTATATTTTTGTTTTTAAATTTTGGCAAACCTACAAGATTTTTTCGACATGGACAAAAATTTAAGAAAATATTTTTTTCTATTGGTAAGCAAGATGCTTTTTGTAAAGACATTTTTTTTCACTATTGTCCGGTTAAATTTTGCTTTTTAATAATGTCGTGCCTACGGCACTTTTATTCTACTCTTAATCGTTTGTTCTACCATACTTTCGTACCTACGGTACTTTTTAAAGCCTCGTTAGAGGCGACATTATGGTAGAAAAATGTACGTAAAGGAAATCAAGCCCCGTTAGGGGCGACATTATAAAAGTATTGACAATTAGGTGTTTTAAGATGGTTCTTCCTTTTTTACCGGACAACAGTGATTTCTTTTATATCTATTATACTTAAAACGGGATAAATCCGTGCATTTTAAATAAAGAATACGTTAAACCAAAAAATAAACAGTAACAGAGAAAATCCCGAAGGGATGAAATTATTGTAGAACATAGAATATGGCGATTTCATTAACCCCGAAGGGGTGAAATTATAATGTCACCCCTTCGGGGTTTTGGATTCGCTGATTCAATTCATATTATAATAATGCCATCCCTTCGGGATTTTAGAATGTAATAATTTATCCCGTTTACAGTATAACAAAAAAAAAAGACCCACCCCATTCGGCAAGTCTTTTCTTTCAATCTTTCTAAAAATAAACCTTTCAAAAGATTTACGATTGCTCTTGTATCGGCAATTTCTTCATTTTGATGATCACGTCTATGGTTCCGTCTTCCAAAAGAGTTACTTCCACCACGGCGCGTTCATATAAAATATGTTCGGCGATGATATAGGTAGGTTCGAATTTCTGAGATTCTAAAATTCCTTCGCCACGTGCATTGGTTCGAGTTTTCGGACCACCCGTTCCCGTAGGTTTTCCTAATCTTAAATCAACGGCTGCAACCGCCGCATGTGTAGCGAAATCTTCAGTGCGAATGGTTACAACGCCAATGCCTTTTTGGTGAACAAATTTCATACCCCATTCTTCGCAATAGCTACGACGTTGAGCTTCAGCTATTTTTAAAGATGCAAATTCAATCTCTTTATTCATAAGAGGAATAAGAGCTAAGCAAATTTCGCGCTCGGCGTTGAGAGCCGCTTGAGCTTCATCTAAAGTATCTACTGCTGCTGTCTTCAACAAACCCTGTGCAGTTACAGTTGTCAAAATGCCGGCAACTTCCACCTTGGTATATTCTAACAGAGCAGTGCCACCGGCAGCCACACGTGTGGTTTCGCCACCAATAAAATTCTTACTTCCTTGAATAATTTTATCCTCGGAATTCATTTTCGGCAAATCGCCTTTAATAGGTAAGCCATACCAAGCACGCATGGCTATGGTCCAACCCGGATATAAATCATTGATTTTGAAATTAACCAATTGGAAACCATGAGAGGTATAACTTCTAAGCTTATCGAGCAAGCCGATATACGGATTATTGATTGCTTTAAATGCTTCATCAGCATCTTTCACTCCTTTGCGCTTTGCGATAAACAAAGGCGTATTATCTGTAATTGCTGTTGCAGTGTCGGCAGAAAAAGGAACCTCATCGGGGTCCACCGCTGCCATTTTGTTTTTTGCCGTAACTAATGCTGCTTCTATTTCATCATCAGAAACAGCTTTTTTTATCTTTTGGCTCATCGTATAGGTTTTTGTTTTTTATGAAAATTAGT
>CAIWVT010000393.1 GCA_903916135.1 uncultured bacterium | reverse complement strand
TGCGTTTAAAAGATATTATTTATCTATCTTGATTAATCAAGATGCGTTTAAAACATATTATTTACCTATCTTGATTAACTAAGATGTGTAAAAAAGATATTATATGCCTATCTTGATTAATCAAGTTAGGTATATAATGTTATTTACAAGCACTTTACTTAAATGTTGTCAAATTGCTATTTATTTCAATTTGTAACAATAGGCAATATTAACTCAATTGAGTAAACAAGAAAAGTTATTCTAAAAAAAATCACGTTTATACCTTATATTATATATAACAAAAACAAAAAATTCGTTTCCATTCAATAACTGATTTAAAACGTCAATGGAAATAATTCTCGAAGTTTATTATTGCGTTGCAAAACGTTTTTTTAAAGTCTATGCCGAATCTCAAAATAAGGTTGTCGTAGGGAGTGCTTTTCATGTAAAATTCCCGCATCTTGAAACAAGATTACAAAGAGTAAGTAATTTTTTAAAATGAAGCATTTTTCTATTCACTTTTAAATGATAAAAGCATTTTATACCATTCCATGCTATGTTTTATGCCAAAATCAATTTGGTATAATGCCGATAAAGTTGCTGTTATAATTCAATTTTCCCGTCCCGTATATGCCATGTCGAGATTGAACTATTACAGATACTGTATTGGTATTATGTCGCCAATCAAATACAGTTTATTTATTTGTAAAGTTTTCTTAATTGTGTCTAAAGACTTTTTCTGATGCATTTGTACAATATTATTATTGACAAGTTTTTTTTGTGAATGTCAACCAATCATATTCCTGTCATTTTGTAATAGTCCGATTACACACTTTACAGCTTGATTAAAAATCTAACAATAAGACCAAAACCATTGTATTAAATGCAGCATCCAAAATCGAAAATAGCGTTCTTTTGCAAAGAAATTATATTCATTGTAAAAAATTTCATTGCAAATTCATAACAAAGTTGTACATTTGCACGATTTTTTTACAAAAACCAAGTAGAAATATCTATAGGTCCTATAGCTCAGTTGGTTAGAGCACCTGACTCATAATCAGGTGGTCCCAGGTTCAAGTCCTGGTGGGACCACAAAAAGAAAGTGCCTCAAACGTATCGTTTGAGGCACTTTTACTTTTATGGAGCTAATGTTCAAAATTGTGTAAGAAACATTGAGCCTGTTCCGAAAATGATAAATTAATGAAATATCATGAATCTGCTTGCATTACACAGTCGGTTAGGGACACAAGGACACAAAGACATAAAGCCAACCTGGATGTTTGGCAGGTTTCGCAAAACATTGTTAATCTGAATAAAAAACTTTTAAAAGCTTTGTGTTTCCTGCCCGAATGTCTGACGGGTTTTGATTCTAAGTAACTTTTTGGAAGGATAAAGACTTTTTTGAGTGGAATCAATATTGGTGATTCAAAAAAGATTAGCATAAAATACCATTGAAAAAATGAAATTATCAAGGTAATAAAATTTGAATAAGTCAAAGGTTTATTTTCACTCCTATAGCTTAATTCATTTTTGGGTTCTGCTGACTTTTTCTGTTGAAAATTTATTTTTATTTTGGTGTCACTTTTTTGGAAAAAAAAAGTATTGAAATGCATTTCAATTTAAAAAAATACTTGATTTTAAAAAAAGATGTTTATTTTTGCAAAAAAATATTTGATTATTAAATCATTTTCAAAACACCAATTTGCTATTTGACTTATATTTTTACGAAACCTTTTTGGATTTTATGCCGTATAAAAGTGCAAATAAAAAAAATGTGTTTTAGAAAGATATTTTAATGTGTAATTTGAATAGGATGAGATATAACCTCAATAATTCTAATATGATTTTTACTTCATTTGTCGTAAATATTTTTTTTGAATTTTATAGAAAAATTTAACATTATGAAAAAAAAACTTGTTTGTTAAAAAAAATGTTTTATATTTGCCAAATGTTTATTTTCAACATACTTTTTGAAAAGAAATAATGTTCTCCATTGAAGAGTTTTGTAACAAAAAAAAATTATGTAAAAAAAACCTTGTTAATTAAAATAGATAGTATAATTTTGTAAAAATATTTTACGAGAGGCAGATTTTTTTATAGAGCCTCTCTTTAATGTTTTTATGATTTATGTTTTTGATATATTGATGAATTCTTTTAAAGGATTCTTCATGTATTTTAAAATATTTAAAAAAAAATCTTGTCATTAAAAAAAAAAGTTCTATTTTTGTTGAATTATTAAAAATCCTTAGAAATAACTATAAAAATTAAATAATATGAATCAGAAATCAATGTCAATCAGAAAAAATAGCATGATGAAAGCAGCTACAACTTTAATTTGTATTATGGTATTGTTAAGCGTTTCAATACAAAAAACTTTTGCTCAAGGTATTAACAACAATAAAGAGCAGCAATCTGTTAAAAAGGAAGCGGTTCTTACAAATGACATGAACAAGAGCAATGAAAATAAAACAGCAATTGTTACTCCTGTAACAGAAGAATCTCTAATCAAAAATTTGCCCTATTATAATTATAAAGGGTTGACCGATATTAATGCTGCGCGTTTGGCTTGGGCTAAAGATTATCCTGAAGCTTATGCCAAACTAAATGGACAAGCCATTCAAAAGCCTACTAACGTGCAGGTTCAAAACAAAAAGCCGTCTGCTATAACAACCGAAACGAAATTACCTAATGCTGATCGCATACTTCCGGTACATTATGATGACAGTAAAACCTGTAATAAAACCAAAGTACAATAATTTTAAACACCAGTAAATATTCTTTTATTTTATTATATTTCCAATACAAATAATTAAAAAAAAAATACTATGAGAAATCTATACACTATTAATCGGAAATCAGTATATCGTAGTTTCTTCTTGCTTTGCTTGATGATGATTTTTGCTGTTTCAACACAAGCACAAACTTTCACGTTTAATTCAAGTGGAGCAAATTCAAACATAAATCTTGCACCGTTTAATAATTTGTACAACGGTAACGTTAATACAATGATGAAGAGTGAAATTCCTGTTGCCGGCATTCCCGCAAATGCAGTAACCAATATTGAAGTGAATATTACACTTCACCATACGTATGTTGGTGACCTTGTCATTAAATTGGTAGCACCAAATGGGCAAGTATTAGGTTTGTTGAGTCGTCCGGGTGTCGCTGAAAGTGCTGACAATGGGAATGATGTTAATGGTACTGGAAACCCTGGTGATTGGGCTGGTCAAACCATTAAATTTCATGATGCAGGAATCTTAGATGCTGAATTATTAGGATCGCCATTCATTACACCATTACAGCCAAATCTTGTTTGTCCTGGAGATTGCGATGTGTTTCCAGATCCAGGTTCTATTGCTACACCTCCATCTACCTTTTCCCAATTGTACGCAGGAATCATGAATGGTACATGGAAACTATATGTTGGTGACGCACTTCTTGCCGATACTGGTATTTTTAATTCTTGGACCATTAAAATTACTACGTGTCAAAATCCTATATATACTACTTTTCCTATAAATCAAACGGTAAATACAAGTTTCGATCTTTGCAATGCTGTTGTTACTTATCCTGCTCCAACATTCAGCATTCCTGCTGATACTATCAAATATACATTTAGTGGTGCTACGGTCGGAAGTGGATTAGGTACAGGGAGTGGTGCTACCTTCGGTATTGGAATTACTAAAGTAGTAATTTCTGCAAAAAATACATGCGGTATAACTAAGGATAGCATAGAAGTTACTGTAAACGATACCCAACTACCAACAATTTCGCCTCCACCTAATATTAATGTATTTGTTGATCCAGGAGCATGTACTGCCACGGTGGCTTCATTGGGAATTCCTAGTACTGCGGATAATTGTGCGGTGGACACTGTTTTTAATAATCATAGTTCTTCTATATATAATATAGGTACAACAACAGTAACTTGGACTGTTTATGACGCATCGTTAAATTCTGCCACAGGCTCACAAACTGTAACGGTTACTGATAATGAAAATCCAACGATAACATGTCCGTCTAATATAACACAAGACAATGGTATAGACAGTTGCTCTACGGTGGTGCATTACGCAACACCTGTCGGTATTGATAATTGTAC
>CAIWVT010000392.1 GCA_903916135.1 uncultured bacterium | reverse complement strand
ATGTGTGTTTAGCTATTCTACTAAGGTTAAAAAAAATAGAAAATAAGGTTTTTTTTTTCGTAATATGACTGAAAAAGATAGTTTTCTTTCAAAAAAGTTACTATTTCCCACATTGAAATTTTTCATTTTTCATTAATTTTACTCTTTTTTTAAAAAAAAATTTTCAAGGTTGCAATTTTTTTTTAATTTTGAAATGCTTGATTTTACTGATGTTTCAGAGAGTAAAGAAAAATAATATGAAAATAATTGAGCAAAAACTTGACTTCGCATTAAAAATAACAGTACTTTTACGGTCTGAAATTTTTAATAACAATAAAACAGGAGGCATACATGATGAATGATAAATTGAATGAAGATTTGAACCAAATGTTGGTTGTGGATGGTGTTTGCGGTGCGTATCCATCAGCCATTGCAAAAATTCCGCAAATGGTCTTGCACAAAGCAACGCTTGAGGGAATCATCGTGAACATCAAAGACAAAGCGCAAACGACAGGTACGCCGCTGCAAGGGCTGTATGTGGTGAAAAGTGTTTCGAAAACAAATATTGTTTTAATAACTGAAGCAGGTTGTGCCGGAATACGTTCATACGCAGACAGCATTAACGACCTTAACCTTAAAATATCGTTTAAATACAAGGCTTATCAGTTGGATAAATTGCACAAAAACGATTTGATTACCATTAGTACTAATGCTTTAGCGAAGGCAACGACGTTGGGTGCTGCTTTGGTTCCGCATGGTATTACTGCTACCGACCTTGCGGAATGGGATACAAGCCTGACGACATTTAGCACCGATGCCGAAGTGCCAGCAGTGCATGTGGAAATTAATAAAAGTAATTTGGCAGGTTTGGTTACAATGGTGGCAGATGGCTTGCGGTGGATGCGGAATACGATGGACGACACGGCTTTGGGATTTAAACGGAAAGACCCTGATTTTTTTCAGCTTTATACGTTTGCGCGCGAAAAACATCATCAAGCACATCATCATCGCCCTGTGGTGGAAGGTGAAATTATTACTCCGGGCGAATATTATCTGGATATTTTGCGTGGTGGCACGATAATGCGGGTTGGATTTCCGATTTTGCCCGGCAATACGTATTTGATAGAAAATGTAAAAAACTGCCGCCTGCGTTTTTGGACACAGGCAACACCGGATGCTCCGACGGAAATACCCGCAGAAGCCGGCATCATGGAGATAGGCGAAGAGTTGGAAAAGATGGGAGCGATTTTGGGCGCACCGGAAAAACCGTATATGTTTATTGGGAATGAGAGTTTGACGGAAGATGGTGGGGTGGCTATTAATATTGTGTAAGGAAATGAAAAATGAGAAATGAAAAATTTGAGACCCCAACCCCTCCCGACACTTTGTGTACGGGACAGGTTAAAAATGGGCTATAATCGGTGCGAAGTTGCAAACTTCGCACAACAGAGGTGGTAATAATTTTAATATATTTTATAATTGGCTAAGGGATTGACTTTTTTTTCAAATTTCCCGTTGGGTAGCAGGCTCTGCACCAAGTTCGGCTCGCTTTTATTTGGCATTACTAATTGAATACTTATGTTTAATAGTAAATCAAAAAGATTAGTAATCATTGTGCTTGACTTAATCATTGGGTTTATTATAAAATGTTGGGCTTCAAAAATTTTTCCTAATATAAATGATTTATTGTTACCAAGCTTTTTCTTTGTATTTCTTCTTGTACGTATTATTGTTGATTTATTTTTGTCTACAGTTGAAGACCAATATTATAAAATAAAGGTTTCAAAAGATTTAACCGCAATGAAACACATTCTAGATATGCAAAAGGTAATTTCTGCTAAAATGAAAGAAGCCATGTTAAATAATGATACTGGTAAATATTCTGAACTTGATAAAATCATGAAGAAATTGTAGTATGAAAAGACCATTGTATAATATTATTTTATCAAATGAGGCATTATGGAAATTAGAAGAAAATACTTCTTTTGATAAAACTAAGAAAAAATTGATATTTAATTT
>CAIWVT010000391.1 GCA_903916135.1 uncultured bacterium | reverse complement strand
CTTTTTTGAATTTTCAATCCAATAGTTCATCAACGAATCTTTTCCTTTCAAAATATTAGTAGGCTTTTCAAGATAGACAATATGATCATCAAAAATACTATCTAAAATTGTAATATCATGATTTTCCCATGCTTCCTTATAAAGTTGTACAACTTTAGAATTTTCCATAAATACCGTATTTTAAAGTATAAGTTTTCTTTATTTTATTTGATATTGGCTGAAATTCTTTTGAAAACAAAGCAACAAAAGAATCAATATCACTTAAAGGTATATCAAATCTATCATTCTCAAATTTAAACTTCAAAAGTTTAAAATTTGAATGTTCTATAATAGATTCATAAACTTGCGATTCAATTCTTTCAATTACAATGAGGACGCCATTTTTATCTAACTTTTCAAAAACCAATGAGAGTAATGATGTAGGATTTAATAAATTCAATGCCTCGCAAAATACATTGCTTGCCATAATAATATCATATTTATTTTCTGTATTTGCTAAGAAATCATATAAATCAACATTCGTAAAGTCAATATTAATGTTGTTAGTTGGGTTTACAAGCACGGATTTAGCAAAGTTCAACTGAGAATCAGATTTATCAATTACATCAATTTGTATATTTTTATCACAATGACTTGATGTAAGATAGTTTAATAAAGCTGATAATGAAGAGCCACCGCCACCGCCTAAATCCAATACCTTTTTTATAGATAGGTCATTCAATATACTATATGTTTCAAATAACGTATGTTTGACTTTAAAATAATTAGCAGAAAAATATAATAAATTAAAAATTAACCCATTTCTACTATAATCTATTTGTTTACCATTTTTTATATAACTTACAATTTGATATATCTCATCAAAAGCAGTTGTTAAATATGCAATATTATTTATGATATATTCAGAATATTTTGACAATAAAGTTTCATCATTCCTATCTAAGGTAAATGGCAGTAATTTGTTCTTATATAGTTTTGTTGGCATATTATAATCGAAATCCGAGTGTAATTCATCGTATTTTCTAATATTATTCAAAAAATTTGATAAATTTCTAGCATTCCTGAAATGGTCATCAACTATTTTGGTTTTAATAAAAGAGCTCATATTGAAAATATTTGATGAAAAATCAGACATGCTGGAAGATTTGCTCCAAAGTCTAAAAAAGTGTTTTCTCAATATTTGGGCGAAATATTCATTTGATATTTTTACAGCAAAGTATCCTATTTTTTCACGAGTTTGAAGTCGAATAATAACATTCTTTGAATCGGAAATTAAAAAGTTAAAACCAATGGTAGTTAATTCCGGATTAAATCTCAAGATTACATCTTCTACCTTATTTCTTAATTCAAAAGAGCCGCTTAGTGTATCTGGTCTGGATTCAATAATTCCCAAGTGCAATCTGTTTTTTGAACGTTTCTTAAAATTCAGCGAAGATTCAATAATATTTCTTTGATTGGCACCATATACTTCATCCATTGTATCTGCCATTTTTGTTGATGTGTAGAAAAATTCATTTTCCGAAGAATCTAACATCTCAACGAGCATATTCAAATAATCGTCAATATTTTCAGCTACTTTTATTTCATTATTTTGAG
>CAIWVT010000390.1 GCA_903916135.1 uncultured bacterium | reverse complement strand
GCCATCCCAATCAAACCCAAATTGCTCAAACCCAAAGCACCAATCTCATCAAAGAAATGGGCGATGGAGGCACCGACAATGTCCTTGCTGTTGATGCCGTAGAACAGGAAAAGTACGCCCAAGGTGATGAACATATAGAGGCGTTTTTGCTGGAAACTTGTATATATCAGCAGCGCAATGAGCGGCAATGTGTAAAGAAAATGCTCGGTATCGGTGTTCAGCACATTGGGCAGGAGCGCCATCAACACAAAACATTCGAAGATAAAATTTCTATCTTGTGCTTTATCGGGCATGGGTAGCTTCTTCGCCTTTGCATTATTGATGTAAAACAAAACCATATAGCCGCCAGCCACGCCAAGCAAGAGCGCATATTGAAACCACGACGGCACATCAATCTGCAAGAAATGCTGTAGCAAATACGGTATATTATTTTTAGTGGGAAACGACGTGGAATGGTCCATGATGGCTTTTGCCCATTCGCTGTGAAGCATCCACGTGGCGCTCCATCCAAAGAGAAAAATAAACACCAATAGCTGCATCACTGCGAAAACTATGCCCCCGATGGCTATCTTCCATTTATTATGAAACAACATAGGCAAAGCCAATATCAGGAAGAAGGGTTTGAACAAGATGACCAAGCCAAATAGGATGCCTGCGAGGAAGTATTGAGAGCGCAGCAAGTGGCGGATGGTGAGCAAGAGGAGGAGAAGCAAGAGGATGTTGGTGTTGCCGAGATGCAGTTCGCGATGGAACAGCGATAAGATGAAGATGAGTATGGCGGAGAGGGTCCATGCTTGGTGAGAGGCGGGTTGGGTTAGGAAATAGCGTTCGATGAAGTGTTTGAGCAGGACGAATATCCACAGGACGCAGAAGACGATGGCGAAAAAATAGATGGTAGCGGCAATGTTGTAAGGTAAGAAAGTGAGGGGCGCGAACAAGAGCAGCACAAATGGAGAGTATTTGTAGAAGCCCGAGTCTAAACCAAAGTGGATGCCATAGACTTGTAAGCCCTGAAGTAAGGATTTTGAAGCCAAATAGTAAACTTTGAAGTCGTTGAGCCAAAAACGTCCGTTGATGTTTTCGGAAATAAAAATCAGGAGGCAAACTGCGCCTACAAATATGGCAAAGCCTAATGGTAATAAGCGGTTTGAGTTTTGCTTCATGTTAGATATTGTTTTTGATTTCATAGAATAATTTTACAAATCTAAGAAAAACTTGATAGAATAGTGAAAATTATTTTTATTTTTGTTGCTATATCATCAAAAATGTGTAATTTTATGCCAAATTTAAAAAACTAAACTTATGGAAACATCATTGTATTTTGTTTATATCGGAATTCCGGTAGTAATACTTTTCTTAATGGGCATAAGAATTGTCCGCCCAACCCATCGTGGCTTGATTGAACGTTTGGGTAAATACCATCGTTTTGCAGACGCCGGATTTCATTGGATTATTCCGTTCATCGAACGTATGTTTTTGGTGAATGTTACGGAACAAATGGTGGATGCTGAGCCACAAGAAATTATCACCAACGATAATTTGAATGCGCGGGTGGATGCACAAGTGTATTTTAAGGTGAATGGCGATGAAGATAGTGTGAAGAGTTCGCAATATAATGTGAACCGCTATCAATGGCAGATAGTGAATTTGGCGCGAACTACGTTGCGGAATATTATCGGCACGTTGACGCTGAAATCAGCGAACAGCGAGCGTGGAAAAATCAACTCGGAGTTGCACCGCACGCTATGTGAGGAGACGAAGAGTTGGGGGATAGATATCGTGCGGACGGAGTTGAAGGAAATTGACCCTCCGAAAGATGTGCAAGAAACCATGAATAAGGTGGTGAAAGCTGAAAACGAAAAGATAGCTGCGATAGATTATGCGACGGCTGCGGAAACGGTTGCGGATGGGGTGAAGCGTGCTAAAATCAAAGAGGCAGAGGGAGTGAAGCAAGCGAAAATCCTACATGCCGAAGGGGAAGCGGGAGCCATCAAGTTGGTGAACGAAGCGGCGGATAAATATTTTACTGGGAACGCTCAAATTCTTCGTAAGTTGGAAGCCTTAGAGAAATCATTGGAAAATAATGCTAAAATTGTGTTGCCCACGAACTCCGAATTGGTGAATATCATCAGCGATATGGCAGGGGTGATGCCTTTTCCGATGAAAAAGAAAGAGGAAGGGAAGTAGATTTTAGATTTTTGATTTGAGAATTTAGATTTTAGACCCGCCTGAATAAATTCAGTCGGGCAGGTCTTAGATTTTGTTGTTATTATTCGGGAAGTAGTGCATCGAAAAGTACTTCCACCGGATGGAATGCTTTTGTGCCTGTGCCGTGTTCTATCTGCTGTCGGCAGCTTGTTCCGGGGGCAACAATGATAGTTTCTGAGGTGCTTTTTCTTATTTCGGGGAAAAGGATGAGTTCGCCAATTTGCATGGATACATCATAATGTTCTTTTTCGTAGCCAAAGCTGCCTGCCATGCCACAGCAACCGCTTGCAATTTCGCTTACATGATAGTTGGTTGGAATCTCAAGCATCTGATGCGTAGGTAGGGTGGATGAAAGGGCTTTTTGGTGGCAATGACCGTGGAGTTTTATGGTCTTTGATTCCTTGGAGAATAGTGCGCGATTTATGTTGCCTTTGGAGAATTCGGAGGCGAAAAATTCTTCGATAGTGAAGGAATTTTTGGCAATGAAAGCAGCTTTTTCTTTTAAATCTGTGCTTACAATATCAGGATATTCATCTCTGAAGCTAAGGATTGCTGAGGGCTCTATGCCAACCAAAGGGGTTTCGTTGGTGATGATATGTGATAAGAGAGCAATATTATGGTTGGCAATCTGTCGGGCTTTCTTCACCATTCCTTTGGAGAAATAGCTTCTGCCACTGTCATGGATAGGAGCAATTTGAATGGTATAGCCCAATCGCGTCAGTAATTGGATGGTTTGTTTTCCAATCTCTACATCATTATAATTGGTGAATTCATCGGAAAAGAAATGGATAGTTTTGCCATGAGGTTGCAGATTTTTTAAGAATGTGGCTGCCCATTTGCGCAGGATAGTCTTGGAAAGTTTTGGGAGGCTTCGTTGGTGGGCAAAGCCAAGGAATTTTTTTAGCATAGCAGAGAGATAGTGATTACTCACGAACAAATTAAATACCTTGGGCATCAAGCTGCCGAGGCGATTCAAATTTGTGATGTTGCCAACAAACCACGTGCGGAGGGGAATATGATGTGCATCATAATGGTGTTGCAGGAACTCGGTTTTGTAACGTGCCATATCTATCCCTGACGGACATTCGCTTTTGCATCCTTTGCACATCAAACACAAATCTAATATGTTGTACAACTCTTTTTCTGCAAAAGGATTCTTCAAGGTGGTATCGTTTAGCATTTCGCGGAGCAAATTGGCGCGGGCGCGGGTGGTGTTGTTTTCATCTAAAGTTGCCATGTAACTTGGACACATTACACCGCCAATGGCGGAAGTTTTCCGACAATCAGCTGAACCATTGCAGCGTTCGATGGCACGAAGGAGCCCATCGGTTGGGGAGAAGTCAAAATAGGTGTCGAAATGTGGGTTTTTGCAGATGTTTTGTTCCCGCAAATTATTTTCAATGCAAGGCGCGGCAATGATTTTGTTCCGATTAAATATATATTGCGGGTCGAAAACTTCTTTTAAATCTTTTAAAGCATTATATACTTTGTCGCCAAGCATCAGCGGGAGAAATTCGCCTCGCAAGCGACCATCGCCATGTTCTCCGCTTAGAGAACCGTGATATTTCTTGACAAGCAAAGCAGTTCTGTAGGCGATTTTTTTGAGCAGTTCAACGCCTTCAGGATTGCGCAAATTTAAAATAGGTTTGAAATGCAATTCGCCGGTGGAGATATGACCATAAAATGCGCAGTCCACTCCGTATTCTTTCAGCATTAAACGAAATTCGGCAATGTAGGAAGGAAGTCTATCGGGCGAAACGGCAGTATCTTCGACAAAACTATGAGGTTTGGCATCTGTAATAAATCCTGTGAGGATGCCAAGACCTGCCTTTCGCAAGGAACGAACTTTCGCCATATCTGATCCAAAAATTACTGGGAAATGATAGCCACAACTTGCTTTCTTCAGCTCTGAAATGAGTTTTTCGGCAGATTGTTGTAAAGTATCGAGATTTTTATGCGCCAATTCTATAATGAGGATGGCTTCGGGTGCGCCTTCAATGAAAAATAAATTATGTTGCTGACTGAGGTTGTTGGCAGCACCTTGGATAATTGTTTTGTCAATAAGTTCTACGGCAGTAGGATTATATTTCAACGCAATAAGATTGGCAAGCAAGGCTTCTTCCAAAGAAGAAAAATGCGCACAAATAAACAATTCGCTTTGCGAAACAATGGGAATAATGTTGAGCTTTGCCTCTGCTATGAATGCCAAAGTTCCTTCGGAGCCGCAGATAAGCTTGGCGAGGTTTATCTGGTCATTGCTTTCGCTATCAAACGCATCCGTATGCAGTAAAATATCGAGTGCGTAGCCATTGTTGCGTCTTTTTATGCTTGGTTCGGGATAATTCTCATCTATAGCTGTCGCAATATCTTTTTGAGAAAGTAAGGCGCGGATGTGCTCATAGATTTTGTTTTCTAAATTTTCGCCCTTGCATTTCTCCAAAAAAACGTCCTTAGAAATTTTTTCAAATTCAGCTTCGCTGCCATCGCTCAGGAGGCATCGAATTTTTAGCAGATGGTCGCGGGTGCTTCCGTAAATAAGAGAATGTTCGCCGCAGGAATTGTTACCAATCATGCCGCCAATCATGCAGCGGTTGGAGGTGCTTGTTTCGGGGCAAAACATAAAACCATGAGGCTTGAGGAAGAGATTCAGTTCGTCGCGAACCACTCCCGGCTGCACTCGCACCCAACGTTCTGCGGGATTAATTTCTAAAATCTCGCGGAAATGTTTCGAAATGTCCACAATAATTCCTGCACCGGTTGCCTGCCCTGCCAATGATGTTCCTGCCGTGCGAAAGGTGAGCGAAATCGTATTTTCTTCAGCAAAAAAAATCAAATGCTTGATGTCGTCCTCGTCTTTGGGGATAGCAACGGCGAGCGGCTTCTCGAAATAAATGGAAGCATCGGTAGCATAAAGCGTGCGCGTAACTTCGTCGGAGAGAAGGTCGCCACGTAATTTGGTTTTTAAGGGTTGCAGGTCAATCGGCATGTAAAAGTTTTGTTGCGTAAAATTACATAAAAAACAAATATACGAACATATTTTAATATGATTGGATGTTTGAAATTACTTTTTTATTTTTCTATCTTTAAGAAAGATCAAAAATAAATTACAAAAATCTATAATTTTTTCTAATTTTGTAAAAAACTTTTCCAAATGAAATCTATCAAAGCACTTATTATCGTAATTTTCTATCTACACATGCTTCCTTCGGCATTATTTTCACAAATAAATCAAGGCGACACTATGTCGTTTTGGTCGGTAACTTATGTGGATTGGCCCCCCTTGGCAGGAACGCCACAACGTAGAATTCATGCAACATGTGATCGGGCTGGCGAACATTGTTATGTGTTTAGAGAAAACACGCTGTCGCCATATTTATCAGCCGATTTAGATACGTTGGTTCATAGATTTGACACTCAATTTGTGCCCAAACTCACTTCGGTTTATGGACCTATTCCTAATGCACTTGACAATGATACTCAAGTTTTTATTTTAGTGATTGACGAACCCAATTGGTGCGGATATTTTGATCCGGCGCAGCAAATGACTGATAACTTTGTCTTCTCCAAGTGGGCAAGTCATAGTTCTGAACATGAAATTATTTATGTGGCAGGAAACTGTTTTAGCGATGCGCCTTTTATTTGTGCCCACGAATTTGGTCACATGTTGCATTGGCTCCAAGATCATTCGCCTGAACCTATCGTAAATCCAACACATTATTGGGAAGATGCTTGGATTGACGAAGGTTTCTCGACTTTTGCTAGTATATATCTAACGGAAAATATTTTTCAAACAGATGTGTTGGACGACCAAGCTTTTTTTGCTACAGATGCAGATATTCCTTTGATATATTTTTCAAATTATAATCAAGTGAAGTTATGGTCAATGTTTATGTTTGAACATTATGGTGGATGGAATTATATTTCGGCACTCATCAGCAATCAACTGAATGGAATAGCTGGAATGGATAGCAGTATGCGGGAAATGGGTCTTTCGGAAACTTTTAATGATGCTTTTGTGCATTGGTCAATAACAAATTATTTGGATGATGCTACTTTTGAAGGTGGAAAATATGCATATCGTCATTATAATTTTAATCCTTGCGTGGTAACTGCCACTCACACCACTTTCCCAACGGGTGTTGTCCATCAAACCGTCAATTCTTATGGAACAGATTATGTTTGTTTCAATAGCAGTTTACCTCAACCAACGGCTATTACATTTGATGGGGATTCTAACTCCAAATTCCGATTAGCGTTAATCAAGATGAATTTATCTTCCAACGAGGTTCATAGCGTGGAATATATTGCTATGGATAACCACAACCATGCTGTGATTACAGTTGATAGTTTGGGTATGGCTTATAATAAAGCTGTTTTGGTTGTTTGCAATGTTGATTCAGCTTTGCATGAAGGCATAACGGCAAACTATTCTTATTATACAACAAATATTACGGGCGTGGAATCAATTGATAAATTACAACAAATTACTATGTATCCGAATCCCGCAAATAATATTCTTGTGGTCAATTATGGCACATCATGCGAAGAAAATACGGTAACGCTTT
>CAIWVT010000389.1 GCA_903916135.1 uncultured bacterium | reverse complement strand
TTCTTCAAAATAAAGTTTAATTGAATCAATAATTTGAATAGTATTCATGTCATCATCAAAGATAAATAATGAAAAATTCTTAGAATCTTTTACTTCAGTGATCGATATGTCTTTTAAATATGGAAGTATTTTGGCATATATTTTATAATTCTCTTTTCTAGCAAGAGCATCCACTCTTTTTTCAATATCCTCAAATTTCAATTTACTATCATTATTTTTAAGTATATTTATTACAGCGTTTACTCTTTCCTCTCTCAATTCCTTATTATTTGAAGGCAATTTAATTGATCTACCTTTAGAAGGGTAATTTTTATTTAAAATACATTTTACATTTTCTCTTTTACTTCTGAACTTGGAAACTCTATCAGAGCTAAGTTTTAGATCAAGGCACATCTTCCAGTACTTACATTTATCATTACATACATTTTGAGAAGATAATTCAGGACAATTTTTTTTAAACCTATCGAAATCCTCTAGTTGTTTACTAAATAGTTTTAATTCTTTTTTCGTATTATTTACTCTTTTAAATAATATTTTAATATAATTTGAATCATTTGATTTTATATCATACATTAGCATCATCAATGTAAAAAACACATCTAAATTTAAATAATAATTAAAATCCGAAAAAGAATTTAAATATTTAGTAAATACATCAGCACTTGATACAAAATAAAATAAATATTTTGATTGAATTCTATTAAGCTCATTAACTAAAAAAGTAGATTGAGCGTCAATAATATTTTGTATAGAATTTATTTTACTAGGTCTAACAAAATCATATCTGCTCTTAATGTCATAAGTATTATGGTCAAAAAGTTCAATAATTTTATTAGGTTCAATATTCAATTCATCAAGATAATATAATCTTTGGGAATTGCTTTCAGAAAATAAATCAGCAAGAAATTCTATATTACTTTTATGGTCGGTTGATTGAAACCAGAAAAAATTAAATGTCTTATAAAATTCAGCAATTCTATCCTCCTGAGTATCTAAATTTTCAACACTATCATTATCTATATTAAAATTATAATCAATGCCTTCAACAACAAAATTTGCCAATTTTTTTACTTCATCAATATTGGTGTACCTAGCATCATTTTTAATATCTTTAAATGTGGGTATTTTATTATTGAATTCAACAACATGTGGAGGAAGTATGATTTTCTTGAAGTGAAAATTTTCAAAAATACTCATTAGAGTGAGAAAAATTCTAGCTATATCATCTATCTCATTTTGAGAATATTTCTTATTCTCAAAATTTAAATATGGGAATGCATATATTAATATTTCAGAAAAATCAATAGCAATTATTATTTCACTTTTTTTTGCTCTTTGTGTTTCCACAATCTTAAATAAAGATTCAATATTATTATTATATTGCTCAAGCCATAAGAATGACTCATAACATCTATAAAGTAAACTTTTCTCGAGAATATCCGGTTGCATATGATAATTACTTTAAATTATTCTAATTAGGTAATTCTTCTTTCTAATTAATTAACTCCTCACTTTGCAGTTTAGGTTTGCCACTTAAAATCTTTTGCCGTTCTATTTTTTTGACATCCACTCTAAGTTCTTCATAGGTAGTTTGATAAAATAAACTCATAGCAGCAAATTGCGTATCCGGGTCTGATAGAATATTATTTCCACAAGTTAATTGAGAATTTGAAATAAACGTTTTAGTAGGTTTTGATGAATATACAAGATCAATTAAATTATATTGTTTAAGTAACTTATTTAATAAAATCTTTTGAAATTTATCTAAACTAGAAAAATAATCATATGAAAATTCTTCTATCAAATAAATTTCAACAACATGCCTATTTTCTTCTAAAAAATATTTAAAAGCAAAATCAATTTCTTTCATTTTTTTATTTACTACTGCTAAATTATTTTCCACAACATTATAATTAATTCTTATTATTTCAGGTAAGTACTTAATTCCATTAAG
>CAIWVT010000388.1 GCA_903916135.1 uncultured bacterium | reverse complement strand
GTGTTGGAATTTTCTATAAATATTAAATCCCTATGGGATTGAGGATTTTAGTGTGCAAACCAGTCCCATAGGGACAAAATGTTTATAGAAAAATATACCTCCACAACCTTAAGTCCCGTAGGGACGTAATATTGCTGAAACATAAGCCCTGTGAGGAATTGAAAGGAATGAAAAATATTTTTCTCGGACAACAGTGGATAAAAATATAGAACGTAAAGGTATTATTCCCTTATCTGCTATCCATACAACTCTTCCAATTCCAGTTTTTTTATTCGTGAGCGTATTGCTCCTTTTGTTCGTCCGAAATGCTTTGCTATGTCTTTTACGTTAATGCCTTCGCAATACATAACCGTGAGTTCGTCGTCAAGCTCAGGTGTCCAGGGTTTGTAGGCATCTGCATATTTGGTTCCTACTTCTTCAACAGTATATGACTTTTCTGCTTTCGTATCTTTTTTGTAGGTTTTCGATGGCACATCATCGGCTTTTGTTTGTGGCTTTTCATTTTCAACCACAGTTTTCTGGACATGGATGCGAGAAGATTTCGGGAAGTCTTTCGGCATCATAGATTCGGGGATGTGGATGCTGTTTCGTGTTCGAGTTACGGCAACGTAAAGCAAATTGATTTCTTCATTAAGTTTTGCCACGTTAATATCTTCCGGACTTTTGTCCTCCATTATCTCTAATTTCTCTTTGGTAATGAAATCGTCCACCAATTGAATTGCATCATATTCCATGCCTTTGCAACGATGCACGGTGGAGAAAATCATTTCAGCTTTGCTTTTGTCATCATTTTCGATGTGTTTCTCTTTAATGGCTTTAATGATGTCGGGAATATCATTGCCATACTCTTTGACGATTGTTACCATCATGGAGAGCTGACCATCTTCGGTTTTTGAGATGTAATCTTCCAACTCATCAAGGGACTTCATGGCTTTAATCAGTTTGTCTTTAATGTATTGATGTTTCTGATTGTAAAGATTTAGCACATCATAAAGCGAAGCGCCCTCATCAGCGTAGGTGTAGGAATTGATGTTGCCTTCAAAGTAAATATGTTTCACCTTTTTCTTTTCGGTTACATACTCAATGGCTTTCAGCAATAGCCCCAAATTCGTTCGTGCCAAAACAGCTTTTGATTTGATTTCGTTGCTGCTTCCTTTTCCAATAATAGCCACGGAATGGTATTCGTCTATATGTTCTTTTAGTTTTAAGACTTCCATGGCAAGGTTGGCAATGTCCTGACTGAATCGGAAACTTGTTGTGAGATGATAGGTCTGAAAGTCGGCTTTTTCGAGGGAGTTCACGGCAAACCGCCAAGCGTAAATCTGTTGATGTGTGTCGCCCACGATAACTTTTATGGCATTTTGTTTGAAGAAAATATCGAGCATGGCAGGAGAAGCGTCTTGTCCTTCGTCAAAGAGTATATAGTCGTAAGGCAACTGGGGATTGGAAAGTTGAAATTTCTTGAGATAGAAGTCGTGTGTGATTTCAATGTCTCCTTTGTCCATTTTGCTCAATAACTGGCGCGATTGTGCTAAGATATAATCGTAGAACGTTCTGACAAAACTCTTTGCTTTCGGGTCGAAAACCGTGTCGAGATAGTTTAAGTCTTGAACTTTTTGTTTAGTGCTGTTGCAGAAATAGGTTATGAATTTGCTGATATGATTTGCAATAACATATTCCGTATGCTTTTCTTCATTGCCTTGCAGATGGAGCAATTCGACAATTTCATTTGTTTTGTAGCCCTGCGGTCTGACTTTGTAATTGTTGTGAAAAACAATATATTTGTAGGCAAGCGAATGAGCTGTTTCCACTTTCACATTGTGCAATCCCTGTTCAGCAAACTTCTTGACGGCTTCAAGTTTCACAGATTTGTTGAAGGCTAAATACAGTATCCTGCTGTTAGCGGGGCGTGCCTTGGCATATTCAATAACGGTGGTGGTTTTGCCCGAACCGGCTACAGCATTAATTTTGATGTTACCCGTTGAATGGATGATGTCTAATTGTTCTTTGGTCAATTCCATCTTTTCAATTGTTCTGTTGTTGCTGTATGATACAATGATTTGGGATTAGGTCGGATGCTATTAAAGATAGTCTTTTATAATCACCATGTTTTTAGTCAAATAGTGAAGGTTTGTTATCAATAGTTCTTTTTGCTTCCTCAAGATGGTAGAGGGTTTTGCATGAGGGACAGCAGAGATAATACTCATAATAATATGCCTGATTTTCTTTTACCTTCCTTTTCTCAGGAATTTTTATTACTACAGGCGTATTGCATTTTCTGCACAAATCCCCTTCTTTTTGTATTTTTTGCTTATTAGAAGTTCCATTTAACGTTTCTCCATCTATAGGGTCCGTATTGTTTTCCTGACGGATGAAACCGCTATCTACAGTTAGGTTTTTGAGTTGCATGGCTTGGGTTGCTAATTCATCGCAGCGTTCATTTTCGGGATGCCCATCGTGCCCTTTAACCCAATTGAACCTCACATCATGTTGCTCAACAAGCGTTAATAATCTATCCCAGAGATCAGCATTCAGTGCCTTTTCGTTTTTGGTTCGAAACCAGTTGTTGGCTTTCCATTTCTTCGCCCATCCTTTTTCGATGCCGTCAATCAAATATCTTGAATCGGAAAACACACGCACTTCCGATTTCGTTTTCAGCTTTTCCAAACCTTTAATGACACCCATCAATTCCATCCTATTATTGGTCGTCAAAACAAATCCCTCATGAAACTCCTTTCGATGTCCTTTCCACGACAGTATGATACCATAGCCACCTCTCCCGGGATTCGGATCGGCTCCGCCATCGGTGAACAAATCAATTTTTGGTATTTCGTTCCAGGTGGTCATTGGTTGATTGAGTTAATTGAGTTAATTGAGTTAATTGAGTTGATTGAGTTGATTGAGTTAATTGGTTGATCCCGACACTCCCGACACTGCGTGTGCGGGACAAGTGCGTGTACGGGACAGGTGCGTCGCGAAAAAATGTATGTTTATATTTGCCAATTACTGCCTTTATGTCCTTTAAATAGTGAAGCAATTAATTTTGCAAAAATACAAATTTGATGGAAACCTAAGTGTAATTTTTTTTATTTATAACGTTTTGTAAGTTCCAATTTATTACGTCAAAAGTATGGAATCATCGAAGAAAGGGGGTGGGTGTTAGGTTGATTGGTTGATTGATTGATTTGTTGAGTTAATTAGGAGGAGAGCGATGTTGGAAACTTTGCTCAATTGGTTTTGAGTGAAGCTTTCACTTGAAGTGAAGGCTTCACTTTGGTCGCAATATAACAATTCATCAATCTAACAATTCAACAATCTAACAATTCAACAATCTAACAATTATTGCCATAAACTCTCGCCATTTCACCACCATTTCCTCCCTTACATTTGCTGCTCTTTTATAAAGTTCGTGAAATATTCGCTTCATTGTTTCAATTTTGCTTACTTTTGCATCAAATTTAAAAAAACAATTAATTTCATTTTATGGCAACTACTGCAGATATCAAAAACGGATTGTGTATCGAATTCAATAAAGATCTATTCGTTATTGTTGATTTTCAACATGTGAAACCCGGCAAAGGGGGCGCATTTGTGCGCACCAAACTCAAAAGCTTGACGACAGGCAAAGTTATTTCTAACACGTTTAATTCGGGTGTGAAGATAGATGTAACTCGCGTGGAACGTCGTCCCTATCAATATCTATATAAAGATGATAATGGCTATAATTTTATGCACATCGAAACTTTCGAACAGGTTTCGATAGTGGAAGAACTTATTGATTCGTATGATTTGTTGAAAGAAGGTCAAAACGTTGAAATTATGTTTCATGATGCCACTGAACGTCCACTTTCGTGTGAGTTGCCTCAGTTTATCGAATTAGAGGTTACTTATACGGAACCTGGATTGAAAGGCGACACAGCCACCAATGCCCTGAAACACGCGACTGTGGAAACAGGTGCTAATGTGGATGTGCCTTTGTTTATCAATATCGGTGAGCGGATTCGGGTGGATACACGCAATCATTCGTATTACGAACGTGTCAAGAGCTAATCAAAGTACTTTATCTACTAAAGGATTCCAATTATGAAATTCGATCATCCCTATACTTTAAAAGAAATTGCTGACTTCATCAAGGGTGAATATATTGGCAGCAACACACACGAAATCACGGGTATCAACGAAATCCACATGGTGGACACAGGCGATATCACCTTTGTTGACTTTCATAAATACTATGATAAGGCATTGACTTCGAAAGCCACCACCATCATCATCAACAAAAACGTGGAGCCCCCTGAAGGGAAAGCGCTTATCATTTCTGACGATCCGTTTCGGGATTATATCAAGATAGTGAAGCGTTTTCGCACATTTGAGCCTGCATCAAAAGCTATCAGCGATTCGGCAGAAATTGGCGAAGGAACGTATATACAACCCGGTGCTTTTGTAGGAAATCATGTGAAGATTGGAAAAAACTGTCTCATCCATGCTAATGTGAGTATCTACGACCATAGTGTGATAGGCGATAACGTCATCATACATTCGAGTGCGGTGATTGGTGCCGATGCGTATTATTTCAAACGTCGCCCGACGCATTACGACAAAATGGAATCGTGCGGACGTACGGTGATTGAAGACGATGTGGAGATTGGAGCTATGAGTGCCATAGATAAAGGCGTTTCGGGCGATACGGTGATTGGCAAAGGAACGAAGTTGGACAATTTTGTGCAGATAGGACACGACACCAAGGTGGGACAAAACTGTTTGATAGGGTCACATTCTGCCATTGCAGGTGTAACGGTGATAGAAGATGATGTGATTATTTGGGCAAAAGTATTGATTAATAAAGATATTGTGATTGGTAAAGGCGCAGTGGTGCTTGCATCGTCGGGTACAGATAAATCATTGGAAGGCGGAAAAACATATTTCGGCATTCCTGCCATAGAAGCAAGAAAGAAATGGCGGGAAATTATTGCTCTAAGAAATTTGGGAGAGGGAGTTTCGAATAGTTAATAGTTTGGAATTAAAAATGAAAAATGAAAAATTAAAAATTAAGATTCATTGACCAATTAACTCCGAACTCTGAACTCCGAACTCTGAACTCTAAACTAAAAAATAATGGACGAAAAGACCTATACCAAATATTCCAACATTCGAATCAACTTTAAGTTGTGGATGTCGTCTGAGGATGGCGATTCGATTATTGACGACCAAAAGTGGCAATTGTTGATTGCAATTCAAAAGCATGGCTCTTTGATGGCTGCTTCGGAGGTGATGGGAATCAGTTATCGGAAAGTGTGGGGTGATTTGAAGAACATTGAAGAGATTTTGGGCTTTGCGGTTGTGGATAAACATCGCGGAGGAAAAGATGGAGGCGTTACCTATATCACTGAAGAGGGCGAAAAGCTCATCCAAAACTATATCGAATTTCGTGCTGAGTTTCAAGATGCGGTGGATTTGGTTATCAAAAAGTTTAAGAAGAAACTAAAAGAATAAATGAAAATCTTTGTTGCCATAGACGATACGGATAATTTGGAAAGCAAAGGTACGGGCTTTCGTGCTCGTGAACTTGCGGCGCTGTTGCAACAAAATGGTTGTGGACAAGTGGTAGGCGTTACGCGCCATCAGTTGTTTTTCAATGAACAAATTCCTTATACATCTCACAACAGTTCTGCTTGCATCGCTTTGGATTCAGCTATAGAGAAATGTCCACAGATTATTGAGTTTTCAGCAAAGTATCTGCAAGAAAATGCAGCAGAAGGCTCGGATGCAGGCTTGTGTGTTTGTCCTGAAAGCAAGGTGACTAAGGCATTGATGCACTATGCCGTCAGTGCTAAGAGTGAGGTTTTAACGATGGATATGGCAAGAAACTTGGCTGCGCAACTTGGAATCTTTTTAGAAGGATATACAGGCACACGTCAAGGAATCATTGGCTCATTGGCGGCAGTGGGTTTACATGCAGCAGGAAATGACGGACGTTATCTGTTGGCAAAAGGGATGCGGGAGATTTTTGGCATACATACTGCTTCAGAAATATTAAAAAATACAGGTGTTGAAAAAATAAAAAGCTTGGATAATGAAATTTTTTATACTTTTGAAAAAATTTTACTGACAGAATGGTGGCGACCTATTTTGAAAGATTCACAAGCCGTTCTTTATGTTGAACCTGCTAATAACGAAGACTATGAATACAGAGTTATCTCAAAAGAGCTTATCAAGAACTTATCCAACTAAAGTTGCATTACGCATTTTAGAAATCCTTTTGCTGACCGGCATAGGGGCTGTTGGTGTGTTGTTGCATGCTAAATTCCGTTTTCCATCACATTTGCCCGGTCATTGGGGCATCGTTTTTATGGCTTTATTGTTTTCGGGCAGGTTGTTTTCACAACAGAAAATCGCTTCGAGCTTTTCGAGTATAGGGGCAGTGGGTATGCTACTTTTGCCTTTGGGATTCACCGATCCGTTTATACCTATTATGTATATGTTCATTGGTTTTTTGGTTGACATCGCTTATGGCATTTTTAAAACGAAAAATCAGCATATCATTTTTATTGCACTCTTATCAGGAGTTGCGTACTCCCTCATTCCAATTATCCGCATGATTATTTCGTTGAGTGTCGGATTTTCTTATGGCATATTTGCCACCGGATTTATGTATCCTTTGGTTATGCACTTTGTTTTTGGTTCTTTGGGTGGCATGATAGCCTTAGGTGCTTTCACCTTTCTTAAAAAGAAAAACTAATCCTTCATTTGTTGTATGAAATCGCTAATTAAAAATCATATCTACCGTTATGCAGGACTGCGCATAACCTTTCAAACGGTCTTCGTATCCTTGATTGTTTTTCTTTTCATGTTCTATTCCTGTCAGAGAAGTGAAACTTTGGTGCCTTCCATTTATCTCACAACAGATTCAGGCTATGTTTTTAAGGATACCGTTTTAGCAAGCGGGGATCCTTTCAATGTTCAAATAAATGCTGATTTTGGAGGGGATGTAAATATCACCAATGTAATCATCCGCAATGAACACGAAGGCATCGTTACCAATTATTTCGACACAGGTATGAACGTTCAAACCATCAAAATATCCAAACTTCTCACAAAAAGTGTGTATGACAAAGAAGTTTGGACCTTTATTGCGATAGATAAAAATGGCGGCAATGCTTCGGTTTCTTTTACGGTGACCAAAGACCCAGGTTCGGTGTATGGAAACATTCGACATCTGAATGCCACGATGGGCGCTCAATCGTCCACGCTGATTGGCAGCTTTATGAGTTTGAATACGGGCGTAACCTACTTTCAGGATTCGGCATTCGCGCATCAGGATTCCATAGAAATGTTGTATTATTATGATGCCGTGAATGGCGAAGCCAATACAATTGCTTCTCCCAACGCCAATATGGGAACCACGATATACACAGGCAGTAGTGGTCCGTTGAATTGGGCTCTTCGGAACGAAACACGCTATTATAAAACCACACTGACGCTTGCCGATTTCAACGCGTGCAACAATGACAGTCTCTTGTTGGTATCTTATTCGGAACTCAACGCCAAGCGGAAGGCAAAAAACCTTGTGGTTGGCGACATATATTCCTTTAAAACGGCGCATAACAAATATGGATTGTTCTACACCCAAGATTTGATAGGACTCGAAACTGGTTCGGTTAACGCCATTATTCTGATTCAGCAATGATACAAAAATCTATACTCACGCTCCTACTGTTTTTTGCTGCTTGCTTCGCCTATTCGCAGAGCAACATCAACGGTATTGTTATTGATGACCAATCGGGCAATCTCATGCCCGGCACATCGGTAGTTCTGTTAGAAAATAAATTCACGACATCCACCAATGCTGACGGGGTGTTTGTCTTTAAAAATCTCCCCGAAGGGAAATATCATATTTGCTTGAGTTATGTAGGCTACAAAACGGATACTATGGTGGTTTCTTTAGGTAGAAAGTTCGACAGATATGTGGAATCGCGGATGCAAGCTATCATGGTTGACATTTCAACAGTGACGATTTCGGCATCGCGCAGCATGAAAGGCGATAAAGTTCCTGCGAGCATAGATGTGGTTACCAAACAAAGGATACAACAATTGCCTGCCATCACGGTGGATGACGCTTTGTTGCTGATTCCGGGATTGAACGCCTCGCGCAGTTACGGCATTTTCAATAAAACGGGCGATATCAGCATACGCGGATTGAATCGCAACATCCAAACTTTGATTCTTTTGGACGGCATTCCCTATAGTTTGTTTGATGGCAGTGCGAATATATGGAACAAAGTGAATATGGACGAAGTGGATAATGTGGAGGTGTTGAAAGGCGCCAATTCGTCGCTTTATGGCGCTAATGCGATGGCGGGCGTTATCAATATCAATACACAAAAACCTCAGAAGCCCTTGGAGATTAAGGCGCGCGTGTTCTATGGAACGTATAATACCCAAGGCGGTGCGGTGAACTTTCGCGGATTTCAAGGCAAAAATAATAAGGGATTTTATTGGGCAGCCAACGGCTTTTATCGAAAGAGTCCGGGATATAACATGATGCCTGATTCCATTCGGGCTTCAACAGATGTGAAAGCCTACGTGATGGAATATACTGCGGGCATAAAAGCGGGATATCAATTCGCTAAGGACAATACTTTGGAAGGGGTTTATCAATTTTCGTATGACAAAAGGGGTAGCGGCAGCAAATATTATGAATCGGATGGCAGTTTCAATCAATATCAATCGCATTTCGCGCGATTGAGTTACAACCGCATCACCAAAAAATCGGAAATCCATGCCAATGGCTTCTTCAAAAAAGATTATGATTTAAAACAAAACGAATCGGTGAAAAAGCAATCGGGGCTTTATACTTTTGTTGATTCTTACACGGAAACGCAGGACGCAGGCTTATGGTTTAGCTATTCTACACGCATCGGCAGCCATAATTATTTGACGGCAGGCGCTGATTTCAAAATGGGAGTCACCTTCTCGGACGATATCTATCACACTTCTATAGATACTATAAAAAATGATGGCAAGATGAATTTCGCAGGCGCTTTTGTGCAAGACCAATTATCGCTCTTGCATGACAAACTCATCATCTTAGGTTCCTTGCGTTATGATTGGGTTCGGTTTTACGGCGGGGTGTTTCAGATTTATTCTCCTACGCTTGCCACTGCTTATATGGCAAATTATGCCAATGATTTCACGGAAAAGAATTGGTTTGCCTTGAGTCCGAAGCTTGGCGCGAAATATATTTTCAATCCCAATTATAATATCTATGCTTTGTATTCATCGGGTTTTCGTCCTTCGAATGTTTCGGACATGAGCCGCACGGGCGATGTGAACAAAGGCTTCAAACTTGCCAATCCCGACCTGAAACCTGAACGGATTCAGACGTTTGAAGTGGGTGCAGGGCTACGTCCGTGGAAATGGTTGTTGTTTCAACCTTGTGTGTATTATTCCATCGGAAGCGATTTTCAATACTTTGTTGCTACGGGCGATTCTGTTTATACTTCGGGCTCAACAATGAAGCCTGTCATCAAACGTCAGAATGTCGGCAGGGTGGATATCCTCGGTTTTGAATCGAAATTTGTGTTCAATATCCATAAAAACATCAGTCTGACGGCATGTTACACTTACACAAGTTCGAAAATCGGTTCTTTTGTGGTAGATTCCAATACCACAAAAGATTTAAGGGGGAAATATCTGATAGATGTGCCCCAACATGTTTTCGCTGCCGCTTTTATGTGGGAAAATCGTTATGTGAACGTCTGCCTCACGGGCAAATTCAATGATAAAGAGTGGATTGATGACGAAAACACCTTGTATTTAGATTCCTATTTCAATTTCGATGCGAAGCTCCAACATACGTTTTACAATAAAATTGGATGCGCTCTGACGGTGCAGAACATTTTCAATAAACGTTTGTTGGACTCCAAAGGGCTGTTGTCTCCCGGGCGAATTATAATGTTTGAACTATCGTTCCAATGGTAAAAATTTTTCACTAATAATAATAATTTATACATCAAACAAAAAACAAATCTTATGAAAACAAAACTACTTTTAATTTTTGCAATGGCTTTTCTGATAAGCCAAACATCGCGGGCGCAAGACACCATTGCTGCATGGACATTTCCTTTAGGCACCATTGCGGATGCAAACCCTACAGTGCATAATGCTAATAACGCATTGATGGCACTTACTACTCATGGAGGCACCAGCGCCATCAGTTGGTCAACAAATGGATTTACGACCAAATGTGCCCAAGCCACAGGATGGAACACCGGAGCAAACACCAAATACTGGCAAGTTGAATTGGTGACCACCGGTTATAATATGCTAAAACTGTATTCCAAACAGCAATCGGGCGGTACAAATGCAGGTCCACGCGATTGGAAAGCACAGTATTCAGTTGGAGGAACAGGCACTTGGACCGACATTCCCGGCACCAACATGATTGCTGCAAACAACTGGACCTCCGCAGTTCTTTCGAACGTTAGCTTACCTACAGCCTGCAACAACCTATCGCAAGTGTTTCTTCGTTGGGTAATAACCAGCGACACTTCAAGTGCAGCACCCGCTTTGGTGGCAGCAAATGGTGTGTCAAAAATTGATGACATTTATGTGCTTGGTTCGTTGATTACTTCGGTGGATGAGCAGGATGTTGCTCCCGTGGCTATCTATCCCAACCCATCCAATGGAAATTTCATCCTAACATCCAATCAGCAGATAGAAAACCTTTGCGTGTTTACAATCTTGGGAAAAGCAGTTTACACAATACAGATGCCTGCCATGAATCAAACTATTGATTTGACCGCTATGGGAAAAGGGATTTATTTTGTAAGATATAAAATGCAAAATGCATCGGTATATTATGTTGAGAAAATTGTGGTGGAATAATTTGGATGAAATGAGCTAAGATGCATTTGCATATATTTATACATATTAGATATAGTGAAATAATCCTTAGTGATTAGCGTATCATATTTCAAAAATCATAAAATTTATCATAGTAAAAGGCTTGCCTCGATGTTCGATGGCAAGCTTTTTCTTTTTAGGGAGAAATATTTGCTGATGGAATAGCTCTTTGGAGGGATGAAACGGAGATTTTGTTTTTCGTTAATTTTTTCTGCAAAAAAAACATGCTTATATATAGTGTTGATAAACTATTGTTTACCAACATCTTGGATATCCACATTCACGTCCCATAACATTTTTCTGCCTAAAGTGATATCCACATTGGCTCCCCATAACTGTTTTCCGCCTAAAGGGAATCCTACTTTGGCTCCCCATAACATTTTTTCGCCATCTTGAATATCCACATTGGCTCCCCATGAAGTTCTTTCGCCATCTTGGATATCCAC
>CAIWVT010000387.1 GCA_903916135.1 uncultured bacterium | reverse complement strand
TAAAACTATAATATTTATAAAGAAAAAATCATGGCATTTAATTTTAACACTTTATTAATAAACACTGGGCTGTCTACATTGGACGATATGCCAGCAATAGATATTGATGCAAGGCAAACAGATAAAAGGGTTACATATAATAAGAACTTAACAAGACTCGATAGAATTGCAGGAGATGTTTATATTGATGAAACTTTGTGGAAAATAATATTGTGGGCAAATCCAGAATACGAGTGTGAATTTGATATTCCTGACAATACAACGATTAGAGTCCCATGGCCAAAAAACGATGTTTTAAGCGAGGTGTCAAAAAAAATAATCAACAGAAAAAATTTAGGGTAAAATGGGGAATTTACAAAAACCAGAAAATTTCAACATGAAGGATTTAGTCCTTGATGTAAGTCTAAAAACATGTGTTGGAGGAAGTCCTTATGATTTTACTGGAAGAAAAACATTCGATACCACATTTTATAGGAAAAATATTGGATTTGGGATAACAGATATAAGCATAGAAATAAATACTTCATTACAACCAATAATTGATATAACATTTAAAGATTTATATGGTAATACTGCATTTGGGGGGCAGCGCGGAGATAATAATGCCATAGACACTTCTGTTTTATTTGATTGGCCTCCTCCAAAATTTATTTTTTCATTTAAAGGATACCTTGGCAGAAATGTTACTTGGATGTTAAATTTAAAAACAACAAATGTAACATATGTTCCATCAGATGGCAGTTATGAAATAAAATGCTCATTTGTTCCAAATCAATGGGGTTTTCTTGCTGATATTCCTGTGCTGTATTTGCTTGCGTGCAAAAAATTAAGATATGCTGCATATGGGAATAAAGAAACTACACCAACAGGAGACAGCAATTGTGTGTTTAAAACAGATAGTGTTTTTTCTTTAACAAGAGTTGGGAAAAAGGTAGACACAAAAACAACTGAAGAAACAAAGGAATTCGATTTGCTGACTCAGCAGTTGGCTGCAATTAAATATGGTTTGGCAAGTGCTATTTGTAGTACAAAGATAATAAAACTTAATGATTTAATAATTGGGGTTGTGGATAATATAGGAATTCAAGGTTTTACAAATTTAAAGGTTATGGATGGCGGGAAATCTCAGGAAGAACTTGAAGCATTATTTAAAAACGGTAATAATTTAGATCAGCTAAATACTTTTTTGCAATTAAACATGTGTCAAGGAGCAGACGGTGATCCAAGCAGCCAAACTCCAAAAAAGATTATTTCTGAAAATATAGACTTAGACACGATAAAAGGTTTATATAGTGGAAGTGATGGTTTAACTGAATTAGGAGAAAGCAGGTCAAAAATTTTTTCTATTATTGATAAAAACTTATCTTTAATAAATAACGAAATTAAAAGAAGAATTTTTCAATCTTCAAAAACAGAGTTATCAAAATTAACCATTGGAGAAGTTTTTAGGCAATTAGCAAGAGATTCTGGATTTATTTTAGGAAGCATTTTGCAGGCTGGATTTGAAGGATACCAAAATTATAAAGCGCAAAGAGATAGCCGTACTGATTTAATAGGCAGTTGTTTTCCATTGATTATAGATGATAAACAAGTAGAAGTTCCAGCCACTGATGGATATGGAGTTGGGGTAGAAGAATATGAAATGAAATTTGTTGAAGATTTTATAGCGGCCATTGGTGAAGGTATAGCGGAAAATCTTGTCAGCGACGAAATATCTGCAGCTTCCACAGATAAGATACAAAATAGAATAAATAATTTGGAGGCAATACAGCCAAATCCTTATAAACCATATTATACAAATATTGCGGAAAATATTCTATTACGCTCTGGAATAATTGCTTTTATAACCAGAAGCTCAGACCCAAATGTGCCTGGCGATTATTCGGCAACATTTGGCCTTGATAGAGATGGTGCCAATTCTATTAAAACTTTGGCAGAGTCTGATATGCAAAATCTAACAAAAGATATAATTGGGCAACTTTCTTACGAAGATGTGGCTAGTGTAAAAAGGTTTTGCCAATTTTTTGATAGACTATTATCAGATGACGGAGAGAGTATCCTAAATGTATCTGGAGAGCCAGATGGAACACTATCTGCCCTTTTTAATCATTACAATGTGGGTATTGACAAAAAAATTCTTAATCATGATGTGGCAATTGGAGAAATTACTGAAGATTATAAAACTGCGGTCAAGAAGAATGACAAGGTTGCTATTGCAGCAGCTATACAAAAAAGCAATATATCAACTTTAAGTTTGGATCGTTTAATTAATGAAATTGCTCTTGGGAAAAAATCGCCAAACTCTATAAATACAACTGCAATTTCTGGAATGACAATAAATTCGGTTGGAAATCTTGTTCCTACAACAGATTCCCCACTAACTGCTATTGAAGAAGAAAATAATCCTGATGCAAATGTTCGGGCATTTTATAATATGTCAGAAATAGATCTGAACACGCTTACTGCAACAAAAGTAAAAAACAATGGTTTATATTGGACAATACCAAATGCAGAAAACGATAAGTATTATTTTGTATTATTTGATAATCCTTCTGACGCTTCTAATACAAAAAAAATAAATGTTTCAGATGCAACGAAACCAGAAGATATAGAAAATAGAAGTTTCTGGCATGGGAAAGAAGAAAATCCAATTGGTTATGTACCAATAGACACATGGGAAAATACATATAACAAAGGTACAGAATTAAGCTCTATTAAAATAATTAATGATAGAATTGAAATCAATCGCTGTTTAAATTATTCAAAGTGTAAAAATTACTATGGCAATTATTCAGATTATTTGCAATTATCATCTTCAACAGTACAAAAAGATGGAAATAAATTACCAAATGAGGTTGAAGCTAAGGATTTGACATATTCAATTTATACACACACGCAAGCTGCAAGCCCAACTGAGGGTAATACATCCGCAAATCTTGTTTTTGGCCCATTTAGTAAAAATAAACATTCGAATGGAGACAATAGATCCCGAAATCAAAGGATTGCAATAAAGGTAATGTGTAATTCTATTTTAAAAAAATTTGATGAAATAGAAACAGAAAAAAATGAAATTATAGCAACTGTTCTTGGGAAAGCCAACGAGAATAAAAATTCTCTTTATAAGCAAATGCATACCATATTTCACCAGTGGCAAGGGGTTGCGGCATCTAATCCGAAAGAACCTTGCCAGCCATATTCTTTACAAGATGGCGAAAGTTTGGCTTTATCAATGGAAAAAGAATTTGGTTTATGTGCAAATCACCAGAATAGAGATGGAAACACGCCACTCAAAAAATATCCAATAAATGGAAACACGCTTTTTGTTTATGATTATCCTTTAGCTCCAGTTAATCAAGGAAATAAAATAGATGTTAAAAACTCTGTAATTAATATAGAAGCTTTATATAAACCAAATGGATCAACGACCGTTTTGAATATTATAACACAAATTTGCACAAAAAACAATTTTATATTTGTTCCATTTCCTGGAGACGCCAATTCTGATAATATATCAAATATTTATAAACCATGTCCAACTTCTAATAATAGCGAAATAAAGAATTATTTTCATGTTTTATTTGCTCCAACTCCAGAAACAAGGACTAAACTTAAAAATGGTGCAAATGAGTATTTGGCAGACAAAATGGACGTTAATACAAATTTTCAAAATAGTGCCATATCAATAAACTTTGGGTCTGTAAATAATCAGATTATAAAAGGTGTTAATGTTGGAACTGACTCTACAAAACCAACGGCAGAAAGTATTTTAAACTTACAAAGGCTTGTTGATAAAGAAAACACAAATAAAAAGGTTGGTATAGACTGTTCGATGTTGCCAGTTTATGAAGGCAGGAGCTATAGGGCAACCATTGATATGATTGGAAATGCTCAAGTATACCCAATGCAATATTTTTACATACAATCAATGCCAATGTTTGGTGGTTTGTACCAAATAATGAAGGTTAGTCATAATATAACACCAAATAATATGATAACAAAAGCAGAAGGGATTAGGATGAGGTTTTCCACGAATGGAAGTTATGGAGGAATTCCACCAGTAACACTTGATGATTTAAAAAGCCTTAAGGGTTTTTCTCAGCCTTTAGTAATGCAGCAAAACACGAACCCAATTGGAACAGTATCTGAGACGGTGATTTTAAATGTGGGTGGTGCTGGTATTACAACTGACTCTGCTGGGCTTATTAATGTAACTTTATTTGATTCGCCGAAAACTTTCCAGGTAACAAGTGGCTATTATAGATCTGGCAAATGGGATCCCCCTCATGCAGTGCATGGAGCTACAGATATTGGATTGCCAAGCGGCACACCAGTTCTTTCTCCTTTTAGTGGGACGGTTGGCCATGCTGGCTATGACAAATATAATGGGGGAATGGTACAACTTTCTTTTACAAGCGATGTGGCTACTATGATGACAACAATACAGGGTGCTGAATTTAATGTGCAATTTGACCATCTGCGGGAATGGTTTGTTAAAACAGGTGATCCTGTGGCACAAGGGCAAGTAATAGGAATTAGCGGCGGAAATGCAACTGATCCAAATCATGGATCAAGCGAAAAGCCTCATTTACATTTTGAGCTTATAATAAATGAGTTTTTGATAGACCCACTAAGATACCTTAAAATAAAAAACCTCACTATACCAAATACTATAAAAATAGCTCCAGAGTCTACTCTGTGGCAACATAAAATAGGGAAGGTTTACCATCTACCAACAACTACACCTCAGTTCCCAATCGGCTCCGCTTAATATTTTTCAAGGATAAATTTAATTTAAAAATTCTGTATAGGAATATAAGAACCATTTTGAGTCCATTTTTTTAAATTTATATTTTATAATCGTTCCGCTGTTGTCTATTCCTATCAATTCTGTATATGAACTATCTTTTTCTTTGGTTAATGAATGGAGATTAAATTCCTTTTCAACATACAAAATATTTGGGTCTTGAAGAAATTGTATATGTGTTTTGTGTTCCCATGTTTCAGAAGCATCTTCGGTAAAAATACCACCTTCGAGAGTCGCCCCTTTAAAAAC
>CAIWVT010000386.1 GCA_903916135.1 uncultured bacterium | reverse complement strand
GGTATTTTTAACGCCACCGACCTATTGAATTTGGATGTCTTTTATAACAACAACTCCGCCACATTCCATAATTTCTATTCCGACTTCCTGACAGAAAATTATAATTCTATCACCTTTACAGATTTTACCAACGTTGGTGAATTTTATAATTATGGTTTTATGGTGGGTGCTGCTGATGCTACCAATAAAGGTTACTATTATAATGATACTATTGGTACATTCAATGTGGACAACGATTTCTCAAACGTGGATAGCACGAATCATCTAGCCTATTTCGAAAACGAAGGTTCCGTTTATATTCATGGAAATTTCTATAACAGAGATACCATTGAAGGTTATAACGGGAATTTTTGCGTGGGACAAGCATCCACAAATGCAGGAATTTTGTTGGGAAGTTTTAATTTTTATGACATATCCAATGGTGGACCCTTCAATTTAAACACAGGTACCATTAGCAATGGCATCACCTATAATGTTTATCCTTGTACGCCCGGAGGTACGAATTTAGAAACCCCCGTATCCTTGCTTTCCGTTTATCCCAATCCAACAAACAATGATGTAAATTTTGAATTTCGCGAAGCACCTGCCAATGCCATGATATGCATCAGCGACGTGTTGGGCAATATCGTTTGGAAACAATCTGTCCTGAATTCCAAACTCCTTACTTTTAGCAAAGGCAATTTGCCTTCAGGGCTGTATATCTATCAGATACAAACGGAATCGCAACACATTAGCGGGAAAATAATCGTGGAATAAAAATAAATAAAATAAGAGGCTTCATAATTTTAGTAAGAGGCTTCCTATTTTTGGTAAGAGGCTTCCTATTTTTAGTAAGAGCCTTCCTATTTTTAGTAAGAGGCTTCCTATTTTTGGTAAGAGGCTTCCTATTTTTAGTAAGAGGCTTCCTATTTTTAGTAGGAGGCTTCCTATTTTTGGTAAGAGCCTTCCTATTTTTAGTAAGAGCCTTCCTAATTTTTTTAAGACACTTCTTGCCTCTTTCAAAACGTATATTTTGTTTTCGAAGGAATACTTACCACCATGAAATACAAGCCCATCGGAGTGAAATATTGCGAATATACACTGCCATTAAGGCATTCGGCATTGCTTAAAGAAATTTCATCATACATCAATGAAATAAATAATTTTAGTTTTGTAGAAAATATGTAAATTTGCATTTTCAAAATGAGAGATTCAAGCGCAAGAAAATTCCGCAAATCTATCATTATATAAAATAATAAATCAAAATTAGTGTTCTTAAAAAGTATGTAAAACAAAAACCTGTAGCCATGAAAAAATTTACACTTGTAGTGAGCCTTATCGCCTTTGCCGTCATCCTGATGCAAGGCTGCGGCGCGAATAAAAATGCAAACAAAAACAAATTAACCAAAGAAGATTCTATTATGCAATCGAAAGTGAATGAATATGTCAGGGTGAAGCTCACCACCGACATGAGCAAACTGAACGACAAAGAAAAACAATTGGTGTTGGTGCTGATAGATGTTGCCAAAATTATGGACGAGCTCTATTGGCTGCAAACCTTTGGCGACAAGAAACCCCTGCTCGATAGTTTGAAAGATGATGCCGAAACGCAAAACAATTTTGCCAAACGATTTGCTATCATCAATTATGGTCCGTGGGACAGGCTCGAAGACAATGCCTCGTTCATTGCCAAATACGGCAAGAAACCTAAAGGAGCCAATTACTATCCCACGGATATGACCAAAGAGGAGTTTGAAAAATTTGACGGCAAAGATAAGAAAAGTCTCTACACGGTGCTGCGTCGCGATGATAGGAACAACCTTGAGGTGATTTGGTATCACGATCAATATAAAGAACAATTGACCAAAGCGGCTGATTTGCTAAAGAAAGCGGCTGAACTTTCGGAAGATGCTGGATTGAAAAACTATTTCAATCTGCGTGCCGAAGCCTTGCTCACGAGCAATTATCAACCGAGCGATATGGCATGGATGGACATGAAAACCAATCATATTGATTTCGTTGTGGGACCTATAGAAAATTATGAAGATGCTTTGTTTGAATACAAAGCGGCTTTCGAAGCTTTTGTGTTGGTGAAGGATATGGATTGGAGCAAAAAACTCGATAAGTTTATAGCGCAGCTTCCAGATTTGCAAAAACAATTGCCTGTGGATGCCAAATACAAGAAAGAAGTGCCGGGTACTTCTTCCGATTTGGGTGTATATGATGCTATCTATTATGCAGGCGATTGCAATGCAGGCAGCAAAACCATTGCCATCAACCTGCCCAACGACGAACAGGTGCAGTTGAAAAAAGGTTCGCGCCGTTTGCAGTTGAAAAACACCATGAAAGCCAAGTTCGACAACATCATGATGCCCATTGCACAAAAACTCACCGACCCTGCGCAATTGAAAAATGTGAAATTCGATGCCTTCTTCAACAATGTGATGTTTCATGAAGTGGCGCATGGTTTGGGAATAAAAAACACCATCACAGGCAAAGGCAGCGTTCGCGATGCTTTGAAAGAAACTTATTCGGCTTTCGAAGAAGCTAAAGCGGATATATTGGGATTGTTTATGGTGACCAAACTTATTGAAAAAGGTGAAGTGAAAGATTTGACGCCTGAGGATTGTTATGTGACGTTTATGGCAGGCATTTTCCGCTCGGTTCGCTTTGGAGCTGCGAGTGCTCATGGCAAAGCCAATATGATGTGTTTTAATTTCTTTGAAAAGGCAGGCGCTTTCTCGCGTTCGGACAAAGGCGTGTATTTGGTGAATTTCGACAAAATGAAAGAAGCCGTGAACAAATGGGCAGATACCATTTTGACGTTGCAAGGCAATGGCGATTATGATGGCGCGGTGAAATATCTCAAAGAAAATGCCACCATCAATGCGCAATTGCAAAAAGAACTTGACGGTTTGAAATCGGCAAACATACCGAAAGATGTGGTGTTCGACCAAGGACGCGAAGCGTTGGGTTTATAAGAATTATCAAACAATTTTGAGCGTCCGAAAGCAGATACTTTCGGACGTTTTATATAAAACTATATACCGATGAAAAAAATCACTTCCGTGCTATTGCTTGTTTTGAGCATGATGTTTACGAGTGTTCATGCACAAAATTTCACCACTGCCGATGATGCTGCCTCCAAACGTATAGCAGCCGACATCCGCATGTTGGCATCCGATTCGTTGATAGGCAGAGAAACAGGAACACCCGGTGAATGGATGGCGCGCAAATATATTGAATCGGAATTCCGCAAAATGGGGATAGCACCCTTGTTCGATACATCCTATTTCCAAACCTTCACGTTTAAAGACAAAGCTTTTGTGGATTTAGGCACCAAATTGGAGATTAACGGGCATAATCTGTTGTTGTATAACGATTATTATCCTTTAGGGTTTTCGGCGAACATGGCAGTTAGTGGCGACATCGTTTATGCAGGCAACGGTATTGTTTGCGATGAGCCCGCCATTAACGATTATAAAAACTGCGGCGATGTTACAGGAAAAATCGTATTGCTTGATTTGGCTATTCCCTCCGCTCTAAGCAAAAACAAAATGGTTTGGGATAGTTCTCAAAAAGTGGTTCGGGTGGAACGTGCCATTCAAAGGGGAGCCAAGGCAGTTATCTTTTTTTCTTCCGACACAAGCTACGGCAATCCCATGAAAGATCCTTCTTTTTACAACACCTTTCTCAGCGTTCCTGTTGTGTATGTGCAAAATGCAAAGTGGATAGACACGAAAGCTCCGGGAAGTGCCAGCATGAAAGTAGTCATCAACCGTTCAGGGCAACGCAATGGGCATAATGTGGGCGGATATATCAACAATAACGCGCCTACCACGGTGGTGATTGGGGCACATTACGACCATTTGGGCATGGGCTTTTTCGATTCGCGCGATCCCGAAGTTATCGAAGTGCATAATGGTGCCGATGACAATGCAAGCGGTGTGGCGGGTGTGTTAGAATTAGCACGTATGTTGAAATCATCCGAATATAAAAACAACAACTATATCTTCTTGGCTTTTTCGGGCGAAGAAAAGGGTTTGTTTGGCTCGGCATTTTTCGTGAAAAGCAACGATGCAGCCAAAGCAAAACTTAATTATATGATAGATTTGGATATGATTGGGCGTTTGGATGCGGCAAAAAACATTAAAATATACGGCACAGGCACCTCCCCCTCCTGGCATACGGTGATTGCCAAAACGGAAAGATTGGGATTAAAAATCAAAAAGATAAGTACTGGCATTGGTGGCTCCGACCACACACCATTTAATCAACGCGGTGTGCCTGCCATTTTTATCCACACCGGTTTGCATCCCGATTATCACAAAGCCGTGGACGACACCGAAAAGATTAATTTTGAAGGGGAATACCTTGTTGTGAAATACACCATGAATCTTATCCAAGCTTTGAATGATACAGGAAAGTTGGAGTTTAAATCGGCGGGGATTTTGGATAAGTTGTTGACGAAGTAAAGTTTTTCTTTAAAAGATACTGTACATTTCCCGTAAATCAAGTTTCAAAACCAAACAAGGCAGGGTGCAATTGAGGATTTGAACGTGGAGGAGGATTTGCACGCGGATGACGCGGATGCTGCGCAGCACGGATGAACGCAGATTTTTCTTTTTCCGCGATTATCCGCGTTAGTTCTATCCGTGTCATCCGCGTGCCAATTATTGACAACGAAAAACCCCAACCCCTTAAAAAGGGGCGATAACTAAGGCTGAAAAATTATATAGGGAGGGAGATTATCGTTAGCATTGACTAAAATACTTTAAATCTTATTCCAAAAAGTAGTAAAATAGAACACTGAATTATAGCCCCTTTTTAAGTAATGGTGCTAACTTAAATATATTTATTATCTTTGCAGAAAAACAAATCTCATAGATAATGAAACAAAATCGATCACTTGCCATAAGCAGTAAAATCAACGAGTGCAAAACGGGTTATATAATTGGGATGTTAGAGAAAGAATTCCCTTCCTCCATTTTAAACACTAATAACGATAATATTAAACCTGAAGGTAAAAAAAAGACAAGAAACCGCGTCTTTACAGTAAATAATACGTTGCTTACAATGGTATTAACATCAGTACAGCAAGATAAGACATTAAAAAATTCTGTTGACTTGTACTATATGATTCATCAAAAAAATAAAAAACAGGCTTATAAAGATCTTGAACAATATGTACAAACTCAGAAAGAAGAAGATAGTAAGTCAGCTATAATAAAAGCAGGCAGACCAAAAACGTATTCTATAAAATTACCAAAAAGCTTAGAGAAAGATATTTCATTAAATACAGCTGCCTATAGTAAAGCACGGGAACGAGTCCCAATTGAATTGGCAAATGAATTATTCAAAACCAGTCGGATAGAACACGCGAATAATTCTTATACACATTGGAATGGCTATCGAGTATTTATCGGAGATGGAACTTATTTACAAATGCAGGACACTAAAAGTATAAGAGAAAAATATGAAGTAAAGCATAAAGGAGTGGGTAGTGATGGGTATCCACAAGGATTGTTGGAAGTAATTATTGAAAGAGGAACAGGACAGTTGTTTAGTTTTAAATTATCAAACAGGCATGTAAGTGAGATAGCTTTATTTTATGACATGATTGACGAACTACCCCAAAACTCTTTACTGCTACTTGATGATTTGTATAACTGTTTTGAGATTATTGCGAAATGTCAACGCTTAGGAATTGCAATACTTGTTCCGGATAAAAAAGAAAGAAACTATGAACTCGTAGAGACTCTGGGAGAAGGAGATGAAATCATTACAATAAAAACACCAAAGAATCGTGCTAAATGGTTAAATGAAAATGAAAAACCAAATAAAATAGTACTAAGAAGAATACAGTGTAAAAGTCCAGATGGAATTGATTATATATTATTAACCACCATATTGGAGGAAAAAATTAAGAAAGAAGATATTCAACTTTTGTATTTGACAAGATGGGACATTGAGATAGGAATAAGGGAAGTAAAGACTATTATGGATATAAATGTTCTTCGTTCTAAAACACCAGAAATGGCTCTTAAAGAACTTTGTATATCTTTAGCCACTTATAATCTGATTAGAAAAATCATTTATGCAAGCATCAAGGACTTGCCTTTTTTCCCCAAAGAAGATTTCATTCACAAATTCTATACGCTTAGTCAGGATATTTTTATTGATAAAACAGGAAGAGTATATAATCGATGGTCCTCTGGTCGTAGAAGAAATGAATCAATTAATATTGAAACAAATGCTCCAAAAACGAAAACCTAACAGAAAATATGAAAGGCGGACAAAGCAAGGAAAATATAGCAAATACAAATAATGTGTTTAAGTTAGCACCATTACCTT
>CAIWVT010000385.1 GCA_903916135.1 uncultured bacterium | reverse complement strand
CCCCTATACTTCGATATTTATAGTTTTGAACTATGCCTTATGATGGCAAAAAGTGCCAGTATCGTAATTATTCCAGAATCTTTAGCCATCTTCCCTGTCAAATTGGTTGCTTTTCTACAGGAATCGAATATCAATTTTATTTTCTGGGTGCCAACCATAATGGTCAATATTGCCAATATGGACATCCTTTCTAAATTTGATATGAACGGTTTACAAAAAGTCTTATTTGCCGGAGAGGTTTTTCCTACTAAGCATTTGAATTATTGGCGCCGAAATATTCCGAATGCTACCTTTATCAATCTTTATGGACCCATTGAAATTACTTTAGATTGTACGTATTATATACTTGAAAAGAATTTTCCTGATGAGGTCCCCATTCCTATTGGTTACCCATGTAGAAATACAGATATTCTCATTCTTAATTCAAAAAACCAACGAGCAGAAAAAAACGAGAAAGGAGAACTATGCGTAAGAGGTACCTCTTTAGCAATGGGATATTGGAATGATCCTGAAAAAACAGCTACCGCTTTCATACAAAATCCATTAAACACAAAATATCCCGAACTAATTTATAGGACCGGCGATGTTGTTTATCAGAATGATGAGGATGAAATTATTTTTGTGGGGCGTACCGATTTTCAGGTAAAACATCTTGGTTACAGAATTGATTTAAGCGAAATAGAACATGTTATTGTGAATTCATTAAAATTTATTAATAATGTTTGCGTTATCTATAATTCTGAGAAAAAAGACATAATTTTGTGCTATGAGTCGAAATTGGAAGTTTCGACAATTGAAATACGTAAAGAATTGATAAAATACTTGCCCAAATATATGATTCCTACAAAGTTTTATTTTTTCACAGAAATGCCGCGAAATCCAAATGGCAAAATTGATAGGAATTTTTTAAAAGAAAACTACAAATAAAATTCAATAAGAAGGCAAAATCAAATTATGGAAGCAATTCGTTCGTATAAAGAAATTATTGAAAGCATTGAGAACGTAAAGAAGCTTAATGCTAAATTTATAACGAATTTCTTTTTAAACGAAAATAAAATAACACAGTGGATTGAAAATGAAGTATTGTTTTCTATTGTTAAAAACAACAGTGTCTTTATATTCAGAAAGCATATAGAATTTTATTATCTATATTATTTTTCCACAGACCTATCCGAATTATTCGTTGAATTAGAAGATTTGAAAATTCCTCGAAATTCAGATTATGTTATAGATATTGTAGGTAAAGCTGATGACTTACATCCAATTTTATTTGGATTTCAATCTCAAGGATATTTTCATCATGAAACTTTGAAAAGAATGATTTCGATGCAAAAGAAATTCATTGAAAAAAGCGAACTTCCTTCCGAAGTGTCTTTTGCAACTCTTGCTGATGTAAATATTGTTTTTGATTTTCTATTACAACGATTAGATAAATACTCCGAACAGATTCCAAGTATAAAGGAGTTACAAATCGCGATTCATACTAACAATCTGCTTGTTTCAAAAATTGATGATGAAATTGCAGGTTTGTTGTATTTTGAAAAAATTGGCTTAACGTCGCATTTAAAAGAATGGCTTGTGAACGAAAAATATCAAGGACGAAAAATCGGCTCCGGATTGATTAAGACCTATTTTTATTTATGCGAAAATTGCAATCGGTTTATTTTATGGGTCAAAGAAAATAATGATTCAGCAATAAAAAAGTATGAACATTATGGTTATAAAATGGAAAGTTTACAGGATATTATAATGGTTAAACATAATTAAAATGGAAAAAATAATAACTATATTAAAGAGTATCAGACCAGAAGTAGATTTTACTTCATCGTGTAATTTTATCACAGATGGTCTATTGGATTCATTTGATCTTATCAGCTTGGTTTCAGAATTAGATAGTGTTTTCTCAATTTCAATTGATGGGATGGACATTATTCAAGAAAACTTTAGTTCTATTGATGCGATTAAAAATTTATTGATAAAAAATGGAGTAACATTATGAATTTAAAATTCCAAAATAAAAAAATCAGTGGAATATTGACAATTATTCCTGAAAACGAGTTAGCGTTCGAGGACGAGTTAGATAATTTTAATTTCACCAAAGCACAATCCATGAAACTGAAAATGGTTATGGGTTACGATAGACATCGCATCTTTAATGCTGATGTTTGTGCTTCTGATTTAATTGTGAAAGGTATGAACTATCTTTTTGACCAGCAAAAACTTAAAAAAGAAGATATTGATGCTCTTATTGTAGTTACTCAATCGCCGGATTATTTGATGCCTGGTACGAGCACCATCATACATGGCAAACTTGACTTAAATCAAGATATTTTTTGCTTAGACATTAATCAAGGCTGTGCCGGTTATATTATGGGTTTATATCAGGCTTTTATGTTGTTGGAACAAAAAAGTATTCAAAAAGTAGTTTTAGCCAATGTTGATATTTTAAGTCACAAAGTTAGTATTAAAGACAGAAACAGTTATCCCCTTGTTGGAGATGCGGCATCTATTACGATAGTGGAAAAAGACACTAAACATTCTGAAATTTTCGCTAACATTAAATTTGATGGTAGCGGATGGGATGCTCTTCTAATTCCTGCTGGCGGATTCAAATTGCCGTCTTCACCTGAAACATCAATTCTTGTAGATGACGGTGCGGGAAATTTAAGATCAAAAGACCATCTCGTTATGAAAGGCGATAGCGTGTTTAGTTTTGTACAGGCAAAAGTTCCTCCAATGATTCAAGACTTACTTGAATATGCCGCTGTTGATAAAGATGCCGTTGATTATTATATGTTTCACCAACCCAATAAATTTATGCTAAAGAAAGTGGCAGACAAATTGGGTGTCCCTCATGAAAAGATGCCCCACAATACGGTTGAAAATTTCGGGAACTCAAGTGGTGTTACCATCCCTACAACCATAGCCTTTAATCTTGGAGATAGACTCCTTTCACAAAAGTATTTGATGTGTCTTTCTGGTTTTGGGGTTGGTTTGACATGGGGAGCCATGCTTATTGAAATAGGGAATTTAGATTTTTGTGAATTAATAGAATATTAAATATATCATTTTATGGAAAATTTTTATGAAGAAATAGCTGAATTACTTGAAGTAGATTCAGTTTCGGGACAGGAAACCTTGCTTAGTTTTAAATGCTGGGACTCGTTGACCATTTTATCTATTATTGCTCTTGCAGACGATAATTATGGAATAACGCTTTCGACATCTGAAATAAACGATTCGAAAACGGTTGATGGTTTAAAAAATTTGTTTATCCAAAAGAAATCGTAGCAGATGGAAAACAGTTGTTATAATCCTATTAGTTTAGCAGGTAAGAAGTTTTTTATTAGTGGTGCTGCTTCAGGAATTGGAAGAGCAACATGCATCTTACTTTCAAAATTAGGCGCTGATCTGATTTTAGCAGATATAAATCAAAAGGGATTAGAAGAAACAGTGAGTTTGTGCAAACCTACGGATGTTACCGTTGTAATGGATTTTAGTCAGAGTGGAGTCATCAAAGAACATTTAAGTTCATTGGTTTCCGTTTTTGGAAAGCTTAGCGGATGTGTTCATATTGCGGGAAAGCCGTATATTTCTCCTTTAAAAAGCATTAATTCGGCTACTGCTCTTGAAGTTTTTCAAATAAACACCATGACTGCTTTAGAATTATCCAAAGTTTTTGCCAGTAGAAATATTTCTGTTGATGAAGGGGGAACTATTGTTTTTATTTCGTCAGTATATGCTTTAGTGGGGTCTGCTGCTAATGTGGGATACTCCATGAGCAAATCAGCTTTGCACGGAATTACCAAAGCATTATCCATTGAATTGGCGCCAAGAAAAATTCGGGTTAATTGTATTGCCCCCGGTTTTGTGAAAACAAAAATGGGTGATAGTATCAGTCACTTTTTTACTGAAGGTCATGACGAAAAGATTCGGGAAATGCACCCCTTAGGTTTGGGAGAACCCGAAGATGTAGCAAATGCAATCGCTTTTCTTTTGTCCGATATGAGCAAATGGATAACAGGAAGTATAATAAGTGTGGATGGTGGTTTCACTGCAAAGTGATCCAATAGAGTAATACCTTACTTGCTGTTTTTTTATCCAAACTCCATAAGGATAAATGCGATAGAGTAGTTGTTATTTTCAATTTTCGTGTCCCGACATTCAACTGTCAGGAGTTAGGATTATTACAGATACCGGATCGGTATAAATGTTCTCAACCCTTTTTCTATAGCTGATTTGATGCGAACTGTAATTCGTTGTGCACTAATTGTAATTTGTGGCGCATCTGTTGTAAGAGTTGGCGTTTCTATTGTAAGAGTTGGCGCATCTATTGTAAGAGTTAGCGCATCTATTGTAAGAGTTGACGCATCTATTGTAAGAGTTGGCCCATCTATTGTAAGAGTTGGCGCATCTATTGTAAGAGTTGGCGCATCTATTGTAAGAGTTAGCGCATCAATTGTAAGAGTTGGCGCATCTATTGTAAGAGTTAGCACATCTATT
>CAIWVT010000384.1 GCA_903916135.1 uncultured bacterium | reverse complement strand
TCAATTTTTAAAATGCTCATTTACTTTAGTAAACTCCGCTTTTAAAAATCTTGTCCGCCTCGAAAAATCTAATTTATATAAGCCCCTATTTAGTAAGGTATGAAATCCAAATCCATTTTATTTTTGACCATTATGGTTTGTTGCGCCATGTTCACCTCTGCACAACAAAAAAATGACACGCTCACCATCATTGGGGTGGGCGATATCATGCCCGGCACCAATTTTCCTTCCGCAGATTATCTGCCACCCAACAAAGGGCAAGATATTTTCACCCCCTTGGCTCCTATTTTGAAAAATGCCGACATCACTATTGGCAATTTGGAAGGTTGCCTGTTGAATGCAGGCGGAACGGTGAAGAAATGTCAGGACACTACCAAATGTTATGCTTTTCGGATTCCTACCTATTTTGCCGAGATCACAAAAGAGGCAGGTTTTGATGTGGTGAATTTGGCGAACAATCATAGTGGCGACTTTGGCAGCATCGGACGCAATTCTACCCGTAAAACTTTGGACAGTGTCGGCATACGATATGCCGGTTTGAATTCATGTCCTTCGCTTATCTTTGAACAGAATGGTTTGCGGATAGGCTTTTGCGGATTTTCGCCTTTCGTTGGGACGCCTGATATATTAAATACCGACACTATCCGAGCCGTTATACGTGCTTTGGATTCCCTTTGCGACATCGTGATTGTTGCCATGCACGCCGGAGCCGAAGGCAGCAAGTTTACACATGTAACCAAGCAAAGCGAACTATTTTATGATGAAGATCGCGGCAATGTTTATGCTTTTGCTCATTTGGCGGTGGATTGCGGTGCCGATGTGGTGTTGGGTCACGGACCACATGTTACCCGTGCGGTGGAATTGTATAAGGATAGGTTTATTGCCTACAGCTTGGGCAACTTCTGCACCTACGCCCGTTTCAACCTGAAAGGGGAAAATGGTGTGGCACCCCTCATCAAAATTTCTGTGACCAAAGAAGGTGCCTTCCTGAAAGCTCAAGTTTTTTCTATAAAACAAATTGGCGAAGGCGGTCCTTTGATAGATGAAGCTGCGACTGCCCTTCAGCAAATCATAGCATTAAGCAGGAGCGATTTCCCTGATGGTTTGCTCAGGATAGATGGCGACGGCACTATTTTGAAGAAGCCATAACTTGAATAATCCTTCCTTGGAAGAAGCAAAATTGAGATAAAAATACAGCGGAATTTAGCTGCAAATATTAACATCTTTGTGGTAAACCATATCCTACCCAAATTTCAGAATTCTCTTACACAAATTTCAGACATTTCCTACAGGCCTAAATCCAATATTGGATGTACTTTTACAAACTTTTTCATTCGTTTTTATTGATGAATAAAAGTGGGTTCATTTGCTTCATTATGCTTAAAAAAGATTTGATAATTAGACTTTTATAATTAATCAGATATTTTTGACGACGAAGCGATTTTAAGCCATTTATACATCAAAATAAAAACAAGTGGAGAAATAAATACAAGGAAGCGTAAAAGAAATTAACGTATAAACATTGTAACAAACATTATTAATTCAGGTACATTATTAATATAAGGTATCAACATATAAAATTAAAATCCCATGAAACACCCCATATTACTCTCTTTATATAGCCTCAACAATTCTCATGGCGGCAACATTATTGGAATTTTTTTTTCCCATATTCATGATTCAATTAAATTTTCTATTTGCACCCCTTCATTTTATAACTATATCATAGTATAAATCAAAAGTCTATTTTCAAATAATCAAAAAAAAAAATTATTATATCTTCATTAAATACTTCTGTTATAAATACATTTAAAAAAGCATGTGCCTCTACCCTTTTGATAATCGTTTTGCTTGGATTCGGCACACCTACAAATTAAAAAAATATTTTATCTCATATAGAACTTTTTAAAACAACTAACGTTTAAATGATGAAAAGCTTAATCCATATCCCTTCAAAACTCAAGCTGCTGTTGCCTTTGGCAATTTTTGGCTTGCTGTTGACGATAGGCATGGATGTTAAAGCGTACTTTTTGAATGACATTAGCGCCGGTGAACCTGCGGGTGGGGCTGCGATAAGCAATTATCGTTGCCGCAGGCAAGCCGACGCTATACTTTCTAATGACCTTAGCGCCGGTGAGCTTGCGGGTGGGGCTGCGATAAGCAATTATCGTTGCCGTAAGCAAACCGACGCTATCCTTTACTAAGACTTTAGCGAAGGCGAGTTTGCCGACGCCCTGCCAATAAGCAATTATCGTTGCCGTAAGCAAGCCGACGCTATTTTTGAACATCCTATTTTTGAAATATTTTGGT
>CAIWVT010000383.1 GCA_903916135.1 uncultured bacterium | reverse complement strand
CACAGAACACTTTGGATAATGAGGTGTTTTTGACGGATGTTGTGAATCAGCAGGCATTGTTTCTGCAGTGTATTCAGCCTAATTCCTACAAAGAGTATATCAATCCGATACTGTCGAGGCGGTTGAGTAAGATTATCAAGATGGGGATAGCATCTGCATTGATAAGCCTAAAGGATGCAGGTATAAAGAACCCGGGAGCGGTGATAACCGGCACAGGATTGGGTTGCGTGGAAGACACTGAGAAGTTTTTGATGAACATGCTCGACAACAAGGAAACGCTTTTGAATCCCACCCATTTCATGCAGTCAACCTACAACACCATCAGTTCGCAAATTGCCATCATGTTGAAATGCTATAATTACAATAGTACGTATGTGCATCGCGGTTTTTCTTTTGAATCTGCTCTTATGGATGCTTTGGATTTGATGGAACATCAAGATGCCGACAGTGCGTTGGTGGGTGGCATAGATGAATTGACGGAAAATCATTTTCAGATTACAAGCTTGTTGGGCAATTGGCGGCACGAGGCAGAAAACAATCTAATGCTATTGCAACATAGCGGCAAAGGAACAATTCCCGGGGAAGGCTCCGTGTTTTTCACCCTCACCAAAGAGCAACAAACAAACAGCTATTGCGAACTGAAAGGCATTAAAACCATTTATAAGCCTGCTAATATCCTTGGCGTGTGGATACGTGTGAAACAGTTGTTGGAAGAACATAAATTGAAAGAAGAAGATATTGATTTGCTGATGGTGGGAATGAATGGCAATGAAGAAACAGACATTTTTTATCATCAGCTATCAAGTATGTTATTCCCGAATACATGCATAGCCGGTTTCAAAAATCTGTGTGGTGAATATCATACCGCTTCGGCTTTCGGATTGTGGTTGGCAGCTAATATCATCAAACGGCAAAGCGTGCCCACTGCCTGCCTTTATAAAGGTGAAGCACCCCGCAAGCTAAAGAATATCATGCTATATAATCATTTTGCCGGACATCAACATTCGGTGATGCTTGTAACAAAATAGATTCTTAGCTATAGATAACGTTCTGGTATTAGGCAAAAGCCTAAAAGGAAAGAGGCGGCGGAGGCAGAGGCTAGCGACGAACGGTTTTAATCCCGAAGGGATGATATTATTATAATAGGAATACAACGGCTATCACGAACCCCGAAGGGGTGATAGTATTTATGTTACCCCTTCGGGGTTTTTATTTCGCTTCATTGTGTTCTATAATAATGTTACCCCTTCGGGGTTTTAGATAGTTCCTAAAAGGATATAAAGACGGAGGTAGAACCTCCGCCTAACCTTCGCCCAACGGGGAATTGAGCTTGCAAACTGCATTGAAACCGTTATGTTTTATGACCGCTTGTTGGCGGTAGTTAATTCTTTTTTTGCTTTTACCAAATATGCAATCTCTTTTCCTGGTGCAAACGCCTCAATAATATTACTAGTAATTATGTGATTTCCTATCAATAATAATCCACCTAAAATATTGACATATGGTAAAGTATTATTTAAAACACCTTGGTAAATATAACTTGTGGTTACAACAACAGTCGAAAATACTTGATATTTAATAAGAAACTTGTGCCTTTTCATATAGTTTGTATATTCCAAAAGCTTATATTGTATTGCCTCCTCTACTTCTCTTTTATTTTTTTGAGAAGTTGCCAATTCTGTCAACCAATTCTTAAAATCAATATATTTCTGGTGTGTTTCTGAATCTGAACGAAAATCAATAATCTTCTTCCACGAAATATTCTCCAAGTCTGGGGTTGGAAATTTTTTTATTATAAATTCAAGTACTTCAGTTTGTTTGTCAAATGAATCAAATTTATAAGATTTGACTGAATCATTGATTAATAGGGGTCTCTCTCCTTCTACATACTCCATGTATGTTGCCAAAATTCTAGCTTCAAGTTCTTCTAACTTTTTTAATTTGTCTTTTTCATCAGAATTGTCAACATACTTATCAGAGGCTAATGTTATTAATATTAAATCTCGTAACATCTTACAAGGCTCACATACTCCTGAATTTGGATGAGGAATTTCTTTTAACTTTTCAAGGTCGTACTCTTTGTAAACTATTAAGTCTCTATTTAATAAATATTCTATTTCCGATAGTTTTGAAAGTACAAATTCTCTGATGCTCGGATTTTTCTCGGCGAATTCTCTGTAGAATTTTAAATCATTGCTTTTTGTTAAAACTAATTTCTCAAAATATAATAATTCTCTCTTTAAATTAATATTACAAAATACATCATAATTTTTTATTGGTAAGATTCCTATGTCTCTCATGGTCGTTTTTTTTCAATTGCCGCTAACGTATAGAAAATTGCAATAGTTT
>CAIWVT010000382.1 GCA_903916135.1 uncultured bacterium | reverse complement strand
TATACCGATAGAGTAGTTGTTATAGTTCAATTTTCCTGTGTATTGGTATAATGGTATTACAACATGAAAATGAACACTTGTACCCTTATCTTTTTGCATATTCGCTTAGAACATCTCGATACAATCCATAAATAGTGCTGTTTTCAATGTGTTATGCTGCCCAAAACTTGGGGTTAATAATTTTGGATAATAGAATATTTTGTAGAGGACACAATTATTAATAGGAACACTTAATATTTGTGTCTCTACTTTAGTGGGATAGGTTGGTCTTCCAAGTAGTCGCACAAAACCGTGTCGTAAACTTTTCCGCTTATATTATCTTTTTCTAAAGAATAAGAAACCAAAAAACCTTTGGTGGGAGTGGCTTCGTTTTTTTTCACACAAATAACATCTACCTCAAGCGACGAACGGTCGTATTTTTGGAAGGATTTTGACAAATCGTCCCAACGAACGCCCGTAACTCGAGACCAACCTTCTGTAACCAAATATACTTTGGTGATGGTATATTTCTGACATTCTTCGGCAAACATGCTTTTGATTTTTGCTTTCAGGGCTTCTTTGTCGGTGCCTTTGTAAATGTCGGGTAGAGGTGCTATTGGTTTTTTGGGAGGCAACAAAGCGCGTGTTTCTGTTTTTAGCACCTCTAAATCGGCTTCGCATTTCTTCACGCGTTGATAGTTATTTATTACACCAGTGTCGTTTTGTCCCGCTTTTAATTTCAGCACTTCTATGGCGATGTTGGCATCGCGAATGTGGTTTTTGGTGTCCGACCATGTACCCGACCAGATATAGTCAGGGTCTTCCTTCATGATCTTTCCGTTTTGTCCATCGCGCATCGCATCACCCAAGTAGTCCATTACGCGCTCTTTAATTTGATTCAGAGGAAATCTGGCATCAATATAGCTCAGAAAGCCCTGCATTTTGAGTTCAGCACGTTGTATTTCTATCGCTATAGAATCGTTGGGATTTTGAGCAATCACGTCGGCGTATTTCTTCATTAAGGCAATAATCATATTTGAAGAAGGATACATTTCCAAAACTTGCTTCATCAGCTCATCTTTTTCCAGAATGTAGGCATATTTATCACCTATTTGACGCAAACCTTGAAGGTCTTCCTGCTTTTGTGCCACGACACGCATCACCCATAAAATCAAAGTGAGGGAAATAATCATTATTTTTTTCATACGATTTTAATATGATAGTGCTAATAATGCTTAGATAGTTTTATTGATAGTTATTTATTAGAAGACGCATTAGGTGCAGCAGTAAAAGCTATCTTTGTAGAATCCCACGTGATGGTTTTTGGGTCATAAAATGTGTTTCTTTTCTTAAAGTTCATCACTATATTTTCTTCGATGGTGGTGGGACGTATCTGAAAATCTACGTTTTTGACGCTGTCGTAAAGAAACTTAATTAGATTGTCGAAGACCATAGATTTAATACTATCTTTTTGAGAGGATAATGAAATAGTAATAGCATCCTTATTGTCATTCAGTATATTGCATTTTAGAAAGTCAATAACACTATTCGAAGTAACTTGAACCATTTGTTCCGGCGTTAGATAAATAAAGCTGGGTTGCAGACCATTTTCGTCCGTTTTTGTAAAACCACTATTCCGCAAACAATAATAATAAACTAAGCCGCTCGAATCTACTAAAAAATTGAATTTAGAATAATACGTTTGCGGACTAACGGTGTAATGTGATTTGGGTGATTTGGCTTTTAAAGAAATAACAGACACTTTTACCTCATCTTGCTTGCCTAAAGAACAAGAACTGACGAAATACAATAAACAAAACAGTGTCGCGATTAGAATTGGATTGGTTGGTGTTTTCATATTTGATTGTTTTAAGGTTTGTTTTTTTTGCGATAAAAGTGAACTATTAGTGCACAGATTTCTTTAAACTTAGCTCACTTTAGGGACTTAGATGCGGCAAATGTACAACGAACTTCGAGCCTTCGCCTACCACACTTTCTGCACTTATCGTTCCTTTGTGTCGTTCAACGATAGCTTTCACAAGCGATAATCCCAAACCGGTTCCATCTTTAATGGAAAATTTAATATTTGAAGCGCGAAAAAACTCATCAAATATAAAAGGCAAATCCGATTCGGGAATTCCATAGCCTGTGTCGCTTACTAAAATAGTAAATTCGTTTTCGTCGGAAGAAGCTTGCAAAGAAACACTTCCATTTTCGGGTGTATATTTAATTGCATTTTGAACTAAATTATTAATCACTTCTTCGATTGACGATTCAATACCCGAATATTGGGGGTTCGTTATATTAAATTCTTTAGTATAAGAGATGTGCTTTGAATCGGCAAATAGTTTGTTAGAATTCACCACGCTTGTAAGAACTTTGAGAATATCAAAAGGCTGTTTGTCGAACTTATTATTGAGCCTCATGTTGGTGAGGGTGAGCAAGTCATAAATAAATTCATTTAACTTTTGCGTTCTGTTATAAGCTTTCTCAATAAATGTGAGATTTTGGCTATCAACGGGAGCAACAAGTTGTTTATTCACTACTTCTAAATTGCTTTTTATTGCAGCAATATGTCCTTTAATGTCATGGGTTACGCGGATAACATATTCGTTTTTAATCTGATCTTTTTCCATTAAATCGCTGTTTGCAGCTTTTAGCTTTTGCTCAACAATTCTTAGTCTTGCAGCTAAAGAAGATGTTATGTAAACAACCAGATATGATGTAACAATAAAGATTAACAGCGCAGAGAATAAATAATGAGGATCATTTTGAATTAATGAAGAAATATATTTATTGATAGAATAGTGAGGAATAATACCCAGATACTCAGATAAGGCAAGCGAAGTAAATAATAAAATACCAATGGTAGTGTGAATATATGTCCACTTTCTTGACAGCAAAATACTACTGATAATCATGTGGAAAATATAGAAAATAATAAAAGGATTTTCTATTCCACCCGAATAATGCAGAAGTAAGGTCAGAAAAATGAAATCAGAAAAGATTTGAATATTAATACTATTTCTGACTTTAATGAGGCTGCTTTTATCTCCTTTTGAAAGAAATGGGTGAAGAAAAAAAATGTAGATGATATTGCTTAAAAACAAAAAGCCTGCAATTAAAAATAAAACTAAAAAGTTTATGTGCAGATTTAAGAAAAGCATTGTAATCAATGTTGACAATAAAATTCCAACAACAGCAAACCATCGTAGGTTGCATAACCAAAAAACTTTTGATGTTAGATTTTCAGAGTCTAAATGATATATCATGCAGGTTAATCCTTCAAAAACTTATGAATTTCGGCAAGTAAATGATCTGTTTCAACAGGTTTGCTAAGGAAACTATCCAACAAAAGAAAATATTTTTGACCAGAATCAGTTAAATAGTCAACGGCAACAGTTCCATCGGCATTAATAATTTTCATCACGACATTGTTATCAAAACCTTCGTTTAAAGACATTTCGTTATACATATCAATCATCTGATTACTGGCAGCCAAGGTTTCTATACCTGTAAGCATGATAATTGGAGTCGTTTTAAACAATTCGTGGGTTCTGAATTTTTTATTAAGATCAAAACCTGCATTGGCAGTTTCCATGTTTACATCGAGAATAATCAAATCGGGAGAGAAACCTTGTCCCACGATATAACCTTCGATACCACTATATGCTATTTTTGTTTTATAGCCCTTAGCGGTTAGAATTGCAGCAATTGCTGAAATGAAATCCTCGTCATCATCAACGAGAAGAATTTTTTTTGTTGACATAAAAATTTTTTTTTACAAAAATAACAAAAATATTAATAGTATTAATAAGAAAGTAAAAATATTATAAATTAATGAACTCCACTCTCAATTTTATTTGTTCGAATACAGATCGATAATTTTCAGAATAACAGCAACTGCCTTTTCCATAGATTCGAGTGCAACATATTCAAACTTGCCATGAAAATTGTGTCCGCCGGCAAATATATTGGGACACGGCAAGCCCATATAGGAAAGTCGAGCACCATCAGTGCCTCCACGAATTGGAACTATCACGGGAGCAATACCCAATTCTTCCATAGCTTGTTTGGCAGTTTCCACCACATGATAGACCGGAAGCACCATTTCTTTCATATTATAATACTGATCTTTCATTTCGAGTTTCAACACATCGCTGCCATAACGCTTATTCATATAGTCAACAGCATGGGTTATGAAAGCTTTTTTATGCTCAAACTTTTCTTTGTCATGGTCGCGAATGATATATTGCAGCATGGCGTTTTCAACCGTTCCTTCCATTTTTACCAGATGATAGAATCCCTCGTAGCTCACGGTATGTTCGGGACGTTGGTGCACCGGTAGTAGCGCATTCAGCTCCATGGCAACCAACATGGCGTTCACCATTTTGTCTTTGGCATAACCCGGATGTATGTTGCGTCCTTGAAAGAGGATTTTGGCTCCGGCAGCATTAAAGTTCTCGTATTCCAATTCGCCAAGTCCACCACCATCCATAGTGTAGGCAAATTCTGCATCAAACTTTTTCACATCAAAATGATCTACACCACGTCCGATTTCTTCGTCAGGTGTGAAGCCTATCTTGATAGTTCCATGTTTGATTTCGGGATGCTGAACCAAATATTCTACGGCAGTCATAATTTCGGCTATACCTGCTTTGTCGTCAGCACCTAATAGCGTGTTGCCATCGGTAGTTAGGAGTGTGTTGCCGATGTATTCTTTCAGTTCGGGAAATTCGGTGGTGGTCAGCACCAGGTTTTTTTCTTTGTTTATCACAATATCATCACCATTATAATCGTGAATAAATTGTGGATTTTCAACAGCACCCGGCATGTCGGGGCTTGTGTCCATGTGAGCAATAAAGCCGATGGTTGGGATTTTCTTATCGGTATTTGCAGGCAAGGTTGCCATTAAATAACATTTTTCGTCAAGAGAAATGTTTGTCAATCCAAAAGCTTCCAACTCTTGTTTCAGCACGTTTGCCAAATTGAATTGTTTTTGGGTGCTTGGTGTTGTTTCGGAGTTTTCGTCCGATTGCGTATCAATTTTTATGTAACGTAAAAAACGTTCTAAAACTTTTTCTTTCATAATATTGTTTTTTTTTAACCACAGAGTACACGGAGGTTTTACACAGAGGTACACGGAGGTTTTAATTATTATTATTTTATTTATTCTTTTTCTGTATTAATCTTTGCGTTTTTTAACCACAGAGTACACGGAGGTTTTACACAGAGGTACACGGAGG
>CAIWVT010000381.1 GCA_903916135.1 uncultured bacterium | reverse complement strand
CGTTATAGTAAATAATAACAGTTCGATTTTAATGCAATATGCATTGGGAAAATAATTAAATTAATAATGATATAAATATTTTTTTACGTAATGACAGTTTTTGTAGTACTTTTATAATAAATTTAATAATTATGGAAAAGCAATCAACACAAACAATTTTGTTCCCTTACGATTTTTCTAAAGAATCGGATTCTGCTTTGGAATATCTCCGTAGCTATTCAGGAAAATATGAATTTAATCTTAAATTTTTAAATATTCTTGATTCGGGAACTCGAAAGTATATGGCTGAAAATCATATAAGCAAGGCAGGTCTTGAACAAACGATAAGCCAAATGGCTTTTGACTTTCAAACAAAATATGGTATGCATTCTTCTTATTTGATTAAAAATGCACCCATAAGAAGAATCCGTAAAATTTCTTTAGAAGAAGATGTTACTTTTACTATGATTGGTGTTACTGAGCCAAAACGCTCTTCAGCAAGTATTATGAAAGTTGTTTCAACTTCTCCCGTTCCGGTTTTTGTAATTCAAGAGGGGGTTACTTTTCAAGCATATAACAAAATTGTCTTTCCATTAACTGATGCGATTAACAATAGACAAAAAGCAGGTTGGGCATTGAGAATTGCAAAGAAATGCAATAGCACAATACAAATATTTTCAATGAGACCTGATTCATTAAATAGTAAAGATAAAGAGTTTAGACAATTCAGAGTGATTGATTCTGTTGAACGTTTCTTTACAAAGAATGGTGTGAAATGTGAAATTGAAATAGCAAAAGGTGCATACAAAGATTTTGCAGATGATATATTGAAATATGCAGATGATATAAGTGCCAACTTACTTGTAATTATGATTGAGCCAAGAAAACTTTTCAAGCCAATTAATCCTTATGATTTCAAATTGATTTTTAATCCTTCAAAAATTCCGATTTTCTGCGTAAATCATCGTGATCTCTTTGTGGGTGGCGGTTTTCAGTAGAGTTTCTGTTATTGTTTTTTTAAACATTCTGATATTTTATTTCCTATTTCTACATAAAATTTTATATAGATGCTTGTGTAGTTATTAATTTTTTATAGTTTTGTAAAAAAAATAAAAAAAATCTATGAAAAAATTAGCAGTTGTAGCATTCGGAGGAAATGCTTTGCTCAGAGGCAATCAAAAAGGTACCATTTCAGAACAGGAACTTAATGCGCGCGAAACATGTTTAAATCTTGTTGGCTTAGTTAAAAACAATTATGATATTGTTATTACACATGGCAACGGACCTCAAGTGGGGAATATACTTCTTCAAAATATTGCAGGCGCAAAATTGTATGGTTTGCCTGAAATGCCTTTAGATATTTGTGGTGCTTATTCACAAGGATTTATTGGCTATATTATTGAACAACAATTTCGCAATATTCTTGAAGAACAACATCTCGAAAAAGATGTTATAACAATCGTTACTCAGGTTTTGGTTGATAAAGATGATCCCGCTTTTAAAAATCCTACAAAACCTGTTGGTCCTTTTTATACGAAAGAAGAAGCCGATAGAATTATTCTGGAAACGGAATCTGTTTTTGCTGAAGATCCTCGTGGGCGAGGGTGGCGGAAAGTTGTTGCATCGCCAGTTCCTATGATAATTGCCAACAGAAAAACCATTGAGAGTATTGCGAGAAATGGGCAGATAGTTATTTCTGTGGGTGGCGGTGGAATTCCTGTGTATTACAAACGTCCAAACTTTTTGGAAGGGATAGATGCCGTTATTGATAAAGATTTAGCTTCGTCGTTGTTGGCGATTCAGATACATGCTGATGAGTTTTATATATTGACTGACGTGCCGAAAGTGTGTATCAATTTTAATAAGCCAAATGAAAAGCAACTTGATGTGATTACTGTGGCAGAAGCGAAACAATATTTAGCAGAAGGACATTTTACTGAAGGCAGTATGGCACCAAAAATACGAGCAGCTATCAATTTTACAGAGAATGGGGCAGGGGAGACTATCATCACAGAAGCTTCTCAACTTTCAAATCCGAATTGCGGTACCAAGATTGTTAAGTAAATTGGTGTTATCCTACGTTTTGAAGTGAACCATCACTACATAGTTACAAAAAAAATAATATTACTTAAAAATAATGCATCAATTAATGTTGTTATAAACTTATGGAAATCCCTGAACTTAATGACATCGGTAATAAGATGAAAGGATGGCAATCGGAAGAAACGCGATACTATAAAGCACTTCCGTTTAGCAATTATGTTCTTGCGGCAATTGCTTTTTTGGGGATGGTTGCTACCTGTTTGTCATGGGCAGATGTTACTGTGGGATTTTATAATAGTGCAAAGGCTATCGGGTTGAGTTTTTTTATTGGTTGGCTATGCTTTTTGGCATTTTTGGCAATCATCGCGCTTTTATTGTTTAATAAACATTTGAAAATCCATGAGAAATATGTGGAAATAGCACCATTGGTGGCTTCTGCCATTGTTATTATTCTTGGAATTTCGTTTTTGATATGGCATGTGTTTCAAGTTCATTTTGGTGTATATATGACGGTGTTGATTGGTGTGATAGAAATAATTGTTTTCTTCTATTACAAACGTCAACGGAGCTAATTTTAAATAGAAAATACGATTCATTCGCAAAACTTTATTGATAATTGCTCATAAATTTCAGATTTAATAGATCGTTTTCAAAAGATTTTTATAAATTTGCCGACTCAATCATCCGACAAAATTATCGTTGATTAAATGATTGCAGTTCATTAAACATTTTACATAAACTATTAACAAATTAAATAAACGGAGTATTTATGGCTTTTAACTTAAAAAACAGAAATTTCTTAAAAGAATTAGATTTTACACCCGAAGAGATGAAATTTTTATTGAATCTTTCGGCAGACCTGAAACGTGCGAAGTATTCGGGGACTGAACAACAATTGCTGAAAGGCAAAAACATCGTTTTGTTGTTTGAAAAGGATTCCACTCGCACACGTTGCGCTTTTGAAGTGGCAGCTCTTGACCAAGGAGCGCATGTTACGTATCTGGGACCATCAGGTTCGCAAATGGGCAAGAAGGAATCAATGAAAGACACTGCCCGCGTGTTGGGACGTATGTATGATGGTATAGAATATCGTGGCTATGGGCAGCACATTGTGGAAGAATTGGGGAAATATGCCGGAGTTCCTGTGTGGAATGGGTTGACAAACGAATTTCATCCGACACAGATTTTAGCAGACTTTTTGACTATGATGGAACATTGCGACAAACCACTCCACCAAGTGTCGTTTGCTTTTGTGGGCGATGCAAAGAACAATGTTGGCAACTCGCTGATGGTGGGTGCTGCCAAGATGGGCATGGACTTTAGAGCAGGCGCGCCAAAATCGTGTCAGCCGGATGCTGCTTTGGTGGCAGAATGTCAAAAAATTGCTTTGGAAACAGGTGCGAAAATCACAATTACGGATGATGTGAACGCTGCCGTTGATGGCGTTGACTTTATTTATACCGATGTATGGGTTTCGATGGGCGAACCTGAAAAGGTTTGGATAGAACGAATCAATTTGTTGAAACCCTATCAGGTGAATTCGCAATTGATGAAAGCTACAGGCAATGCTAACACGAAGTTTTTGCATTGTTTGCCTGCATTTCACAACAGAGAAACCACCGTTGGCGAAGAAATTTTCCAAAAATATGGTTTGGATGGCATGGAAGTTACGGAAGACGTGTTTGAATCAAAAGCTTCTATTGTTTTTGATGAAGCAGAAAACCGTTTGCATACTATAAAAGCTGTGATGGTGGCAACTTTGGCATAAGAATATTCACTGTATTTTTCAATTAGTAATCGTGGAAGGGTTAGAGATTCTCTAACCCTTTTGTTTTTCCAAAAGTGAACTTTCTAAAAGTGGCGATGGGTCTAAAATCTAAATTTTAAGAGGTAGGACAGTTGTCCATAGGTCGAAAATCAAGATTTTAAGGGGTCGGACAGTTGTCCATAGGTCGAAAATCTAAATTTTAAGGGGTCGGACAGTTGTCCATAGGTCGAAAATCTAAATTTTAAGGGGT
>CAIWVT010000380.1 GCA_903916135.1 uncultured bacterium | reverse complement strand
TTATAGTCCCGACTTCAGTCGGGGTTGGGGTTTCTTCGCACCCTCATTTATACCGATAAGAATCTGTAATAGCCCAAGCCTGTCCCCTTGTGGTAAAGAAAAAAATTAACCACTGAGACACTAAGAACACAAAGTTTCACTAAGAAAAAAACAATAGAACAATCCAACAATAGAACCATAAAAAAAGCCCACTCTTTCGAGCAGGCTTTACCTTTTACCTTGTCCCTTTTACCTTGTCCCTTGTCCCTCGGTCACGATATAAGCGAATCCCAGGTGTCGCTGGGCATTCCGTAGGTTGCCAGTTTGCCTTTATACATAAAACGGGCATAATACCAAGCGCGTTTGCCCTGTTGATTGGCATTGAAGGTATGCTTGTAGAGTCCGCCACGTGTAACGCCGTCATATTTAAAATCATCTGTAGCAGGTGCCACTTGTACCGACGCTTCGGTAATAATCATAAATATTTGTATATCTTTCACGCCATCGGGTTTGGCTTTGCTTTTTTCTTCGTTATAGCGCACTTCGCTCACATGAGTTTTGATGGTTATGTCGCGAACTTTGCCCGAGAGCACCAAGGGAGCCTTCATGCTATTGGGTCCGTCAGGAGCCGAAAGCACTACATCAGAAGTTAATAATCCCATTTCACGTTTCTGAACTTCTGTAACCAAAGGGTTGTTGCGAATATAACGTGCAATAAAAATACGCAAGCTGGTGTCGGCAACATTTTTGCGGTCGCCACTTTCATAATCTTTGCGAGCCAAATTCTTTTCTAAATCTTGCGAAGGTTTAAAATCGCCGCTAGCTATAATCAGCCACGCAGCATCCCATCGTTTTTTCTTAACCAAAGCAGTGTTGGTCAACAGGGTCCATTCATCATCGGCTGCTTCCGACCAGTTCCAACCAATTTTAAATAGGTTGACTTTCGTAAAGAAATTAATTTGCCATCCATCAAATTCATGATCTTTTGGCGGTATAAAATTTTTTCCTGCCATAATTTTATTATTTTTTGTTTAACTATTATTCTTTTTCAATTCACTGATATTATTACTTATAGCTTATATTTTTGTTTGTGTTTCTTTCTATAAGAACCCGTTAAGCACTATTTTGTTTCGGTTGGGAGTTACTCCTAACCAGTTAGGAGGTGCAGCTAACTGGTTAGGAGGTGTAGCTAACTGATTAGGAGGTGCAGCTAACTGGTTAGGAAGTGCAGCTAACTGGTTAGGAGGTGCAGCTAACCGGTTAGGAGCTATAGCCAACCGGTTAGGAGGTGTCGCTAACTGGTTAGGAGGTGTAGCTAACTGGTTAGGAGATGCTCCTAAACCACGTGGAGTAACTCCGCACTCAAGGCTTGTAACTCCTATCAGTATAAAAGAACCAGAAAACCGTTTTAAAAAATTGTCCTTGCGCAACACAGCTACAGCTAACCACACACCGTTTTTCAATAGAATTAATAAACCTCTACCCTTAAGGCGATGGCTCACCACATAATTCATGTTTACGAAGCTCATGTAATGCGTGCGAAAAAATTTCGTCGGGTTGCATTGTTTCTCAAAATCATACAAGCTCATATTTTTTTCCCATTGCACCCCGTTTATAAAAAAGATGGTAATCACCTTATCCAGAACGGTTATATACCCCACCGTGTCGGGGTTTTCGATATAGGTATCAAAATCGCCCGTCAGATAGATAGTACCAGATTCTGTTGGATATTTGCGTTTTTCTTATGGACACATAATTTTAAGGTTTACTATAAAATTTTATATTTTATTAAAGGTATGAATAATTGAGGGATATTTGTATCTTTGTAAAAAATATATGTATATGAAAAAGTATCTAATTGGTCTGCTGTTCATTTCAAGCATGTGTAATCTCTCTTTTGCCCAAAATTGGAATAATTGGGATACGGTTTTAGTATTTCATACAACCTATAAGAGCAGAGGCAAAACAAACGAGCACGATTTTGCTTACATTAAAAAAGGTAAAATTCAATGGGTTGATAAGCATAATGTCAAGCATAAATCAGTAGTTCAAGCCATGAATTCCGATTTTTTGATGCTCGATACGTTCAAGGTTTATCCCTCCGACATTATTGGGCTATCCAAAATGCTGCAATCAGGTCCTTTTCCCTCTTTCTCGAAAACGTCTTTTACAGTCGTACCCGACAGTACGGGCGAATTTATATTCATGTCTTTTGAAAATTATGAAAAGCATGCCGACAGACTGTTAGCCATATCAAATCCTCAACCAAATAAGCCGTTTGCTCCAAATATTACCATTCAGCAATATGACGCTATTATTGAAAAGAAAGAACAGCGAAGAAACGAAATATTTGCAGCGCTCGACACCTGCCCTGTGCATTATGGCATAAAAACAAATATAGTGCGCGACCTCACCAACGAAATCAACCTGAGTTTTGAATTGCCTATCAAAAGAAATTTTTGTTTGGATATTGGTGTAGGAGTTTTATACGCCAAAAACCGAAGTCAATATGATTTTGCTACTGTTTTGTCCGCCATGCGCGAAGGAGGTATGTGGGAACAGCATTACTACATATTCGACCATTCATTTTATAACCGTAAAGGTTTCACTTTGGAAGCCATTCCGAAGTTTTTTCTTTCTAAAAAGAAACATTTGTATTTGGGTCCGCAGCTCTGCTTTCGCTACTACTATTATGATGATAAATGGTCGTATGTAAATGAAAACGGTTCGGATTATTATAGAAATATATCGTGGGCATTTCAAAGCGAACGGAGTGCTTCCGTTCAATGCAACGTCATTTTTGGTGTGCAGACCCCGCAGATAAAGAAGTTTGTGTTCGATGCTTTTTTCTCTTTTGGTTTTATGTATAGAGGAGGTAGTGTAACCCGAAGTATTTATAAAACACAGTATCATGAAGGAACTGGTATAGAGAATTACGATCCGCCTCACAAGTATAAAGGAGGCAATTTTTCTTTGTCAGGACAAATAGGCTTTCGGATGGGGTTGCGATTTGGGAAGGCGAAGCTACATAAAGGTAAGATTAAAGTGTAATCGAGTTCTTATAAGTTGACTTTGATTGTTATAATTACCTAAAAAAATAGCTTGTATTGGAATAAATATGAAACGTAAAGAAATATTTCGTAGTTTTGTAGTATAATTTTGATTGGTGATGTTTGCACATCGTCGGTCAAGCAAAATTAATCTAAACAAACCTATGAAAAAATTCATTCCATTGTCGCTATTTGGGCTTTTACTTTGTATGTTGATGAGTTGCGCACAACCCTCCACCAGCACCCCATCGGCATTGGTTTCTGATGCACAAGCCACGCCGCTCACCATTACAGGAAGCGCTCCCATTGATACCATAAAACCCGTCGCCATCAACAAATTGGAACTACCGAAAATAGTGGCAGGCGAAAATATTATTACCCACACGGCTTACACCATATCCTATAACGCCAAGTATCACGAAGCAAACTGGGTGGCGTATGAATTGACCAAAGAAGAAACATGCAACACATTTCCACGTGCCAAACAATTCATAGCCGACCCCTATGTGACGTCCATTTCTGCCTCTGACCAAGACTACAAAAACTCTCACTTCGACAAAGGACATTTAGCGCCCGCCGCCGACATGGGTTGGTCAGCCCTGAGCATGAAAGAATCGTTCTACTATAGCAACGTAAGTCCGCAGCGCCCCGAATTCAATCGCGGCATTTGGAAAAAACTTGAAGAATTGGTACGAACTTGGGCGTATGATTACGATGCTATCTATGTGGTTACAGGTCCGGTACTCACCTCCAACCTGCCTACCTTGGGCACCCACCAAATTGCTATCCCGAACTATTTCTATAAAGTAATTCTGGACTATACCGAGCCGGGCATTAAGGGTATTGGCTTCATTTTGTCCAACCAAGCCTCAAGCAATTCTCTGTCGAGCTTCGCCGTAACGATTGATAGCGTGGAAAAACTCACCGGACTCGACTTCTTCCCTGCCCTACCCGACGCGCAAGAAAAAACGATAGAGAACACCTTATGCAAAAATTGTTGGACATGGACCAGCACGAAAACCACAAGCACAAAAATAAAAGCGGGAAGTGCCACTGCATCCGCATCCACCCAATGCATAGGCATCACCATGAAAGGCGATCGTTGCAAACGAAGAACAACCAACGAAAATAGCTGCTGTTTTCAACATGGGGGGTTTTAGTGCAAACCGCTTACAATCATAAATGAAAAGGCGAACGATATCTAAAGATTTTATGAAAGACGATTTAAAGTTCTTCTATGTTCTGTACGCCTCAATGGTAAAACAATTCAAAATTATAAAAATAAATTACCGATGTAATCTCTATTTGATTTTTTCTACGTAAATTTGCCATAAATAATTTATCATTTAAAAATTAGTAAACACGAGCACAATAAAATTGAAATTCAGGATTTATTCTCAAAAAACACTATCTTTGTAACATGAGCAAAAAAGAGCAAATATTAAAGCGAATAGTTGATGTTGTCGAGCAAAAAGTTCCCAATTCAGAAATATATTTGTTTGGTTCCCAAGCGAGAGGAACTGCACAAAAATTCTCGGATTGGGATGTATTGATTTTGCTGAACACACAAAGTGTATCTTTTGATTTCGAGACAAATTTTATGAATGATTTCTATGACATAGAACTCGAAACGGGCATAATTATCTCTCCCTTGATTTATACGCTTAACGATTGGAACTCCAATCATTCCATTACTCCTTTATTTAGTAACATTAAAAGAGAAGGAGTGCGCCTAAAATGAATAGAAGCAAAAATGACCTAATAAACTATAGGTTATTCCGTGCAAAAGACACCTTAGATGATGCCCACATTCTTGCCGAAAAGCAAAAATGGAATTCTGCTATCAATAGGATTTATTATGCAGCCTATTATGCTGTTATGGCTTTATTGTTGGATGCGGACTTACATCCCACAACCCATAATGGCGCAAAATCCAACTTTTCGGAACACTTTATAAAAACCAATCTGTTTGACAAAGAATATGGCAAGATGTATTCGCAACTTTTTTCTTGGCGTCAAAAAGGCGATTACGATGATTTATTCGATTTTTCAAGAGAAAAAGTTGAACCCTATTTTGAGCCTGTTGCTAAGATGCTCGAATTAATTGAAAAGAAACTAAAAGATAAAAACGCTGAACCCTAATTGTGAAGCTTGTCGCAGCGGCAAGCTTTCCAAATCCTGTTGCACTAAGCTTGCAAATTCTTCAGCGTTCTCCGTACCTACTCGATAATTCACAACCAAAATAAATTTATCACCCTCTCTCCTACCCATGAAAATAAAACTCCTGCTCCTCGTCATCCTGTTCCTACCGTTCAAACTTGTAGCCATCACGGGTTATGACTCCGGCGACACCTTAAACTGCCTTGCCGTTTCTGGCTTGAAAATACGTACAGAACCCGGCGGCAATACCGTTATTGGGAAGGTTCCTTATGGCGGTCGGGTAACGGTGTGCCCAAAACCATGGGGCACACCCGAAAGCAATTTGGGCTTCACCACCGAAGGCATCAAAGGCAGTTGGGTTAAAGTAAAATTTGGCGACATCACAGGATTTGTTTTCGACGGATTTTTGAGCCATTTGCCAACGCCATCCTTGCAATACAGTTCGCTAAAAGATTATGCTGAAGGATGCTTCCCGCGTAGCGGTATGAAACACACCTATCGCCACACCGACGAAGGTGCTCCCGAAGGGGACACTATGGAGTTTTTTACCTACAAAGGCAACTATGTGATTTTTGAAGAACGTTTCGGCTACGAAGCATATTCTGCCATCCTCACCATCGAAAACACGTCGGCAGAAGAATGCTACCTCATCGCCCGAACCCTCTTTCGCAGCGATATAGACACTTTGGTTTACGCCTTAAAAAACCATCCTAAAAAGTCGGGTATCGTGCAGCAAAGAGATATTGACACTAAGATTGAGTCATACTCCACTTTCTATTTTACTGATGGCAAATACGAACTGCAACTTATGAACGATGGTTGCTACGACATCATCTCTGTTGTGCAGCTTTCGTCAAATATATTTCAAATTAGGAGGAGTAGCGGGTGTTGAAGTTTGTCAGCAAAGAGTGATGCGTATAGACTTATCAAAGTTAAACACTGTAGGATAGTAAATCTAAGTGTTCCTCTGTGTTCTCAGTGCCTTCGTGGTATAATGCAAGAAAAAGGGCTCCAAAACTGAAGTCCTTTTCCATAAGATATGATATTCTTTATTTCTTCAAGAATTTAAAATCTTTACCCAAGTAATGTCCGTTAGTGCCTAACATCTCTTCAATGCGAAGCAATTGATTATATTTAGCAATACGGTCGGTGCGACAAGCAGAACCTGTCTTAATCAATCCAGTGTTCACTGCAACTGCTAAATCAGCAATCGTAGTATCCTCTGTTTCCCCGGAGCGATGACTCATCACAGCCGTATAATGATTCTTATACGCTAAATTCACTGCATCTATGGTTTCCGTAAGCGTACCAATTTGGTTCACCTTAATCAGAATAGAATTGGCTACTTTCTTATCAATGCCTTGTTGCAAACGTTTCGTATTGGTTACAAAAAGATCGTCGCCCACCAATTGAATCTTGCTGCCCAATGCCTTTGTCATCAATCCCCAACCTGTCCAATCATCTTCTGCCATGCCGTCTTCAATAGAAATGATAGGATAGCGATTACACCAATCTTTCCAGAAATTCACCATGTCAGCGGGACTTAATTTTTCGCCTGTTGATTTCTTAAAATGATATACATTTTCTTTCTCTATATAATATTCAGAAGATGCAGGGTCCAATGCAATGAAAACATCCACACCGGGTTTGTAATGCGCATCTTCAATAGCTTTCACAATAAGTTGTAGGGCTTCCTCGTTCGATTGCAAATTAGGCGCAAAACCGCCTTCGTCTCCAACATTGGTCGAATAGTTAGCATTTTTTAGAACTTCTTTCAGCTTATGAAATATTTCAGCACCCATGCGAATCGCATCCGCAAAAGTTGTAGCACCCACAGGCATTATCATAAATTCCTGAAAGTCCACACTATTATCAGCATGAGCACCGCCATTCAATATGTTCATCATTGGAATCGGTAAGGTATTGGCATTAATTCCGCCTACATAGCGAAACAAAGGCAAACCTGAAATGTCAGCAGCAGCTTTCGCACAAGCTAAAGAGACTCCCAAAATAGCATTAGCCCCTAAATTTGATTTATTGGGCGTGCCATCAATGTCTATCATCATTTTGTCAATAACGCCTTGTTCGGTAACATAAACACCTTTCAGTTCTTCTGCAAGTATCTTGTTTACGTTTTGTACAGCTTTCAACACACCCTTACCGTTATATATCTTTGGGTCGTTATCACGCATTTCCATTGCTTCGTGAACTCCTGTAGAAGCTCCTGAAGGCACAGAGGCAGTCCCAATAACTCCAGAATCGGTCAATACATCCACTTCTATCGTTGGGTTTCCTCTCGAATCGAGAATTTGACGTGCATAAATACTTACAATACTGCTCATTTTAATCAATTTTATTTGTGATGATTTATTACTTTTAAAACAAAAAAAGGGATAAAGTTTACATAACTCTATCCCTAAATTATATATCCCTAACTATCTATTCTTCTTTAGCAGTTTCCGTGCCATCATTATGTTCAGGTTCTCCAGCAACTTCAGTATCTTCAATTACTTTAGGTTCTTCAATTGCTTCTGACTCAGGATGAGTTATAGCAACAGGTTCGATCACTTTAGGAGTTACTTTCTTCTTTGCATCCTTTGTTTCTGCAACTGTTTCAGCAGCTTTCTTAGACCCACCACCACGACGACGACGA
>CAIWVT010000379.1 GCA_903916135.1 uncultured bacterium | reverse complement strand
GTTGGGAAAAGAAGTTTTGTCTTTGCCTGTTACGGAAAAAGAAGGCAAAATCCGCATTGAAACCGAAACCCTGACCAATGGACTTTATTTTTATTCTTTCATCCTTCAAAATAAAGTTGTTTTCACGAAGAAGTTGGTTGTAAATCACAATTAGGGGTTTAGGCTTTAGACTATTAGGCTTTTAGGTCTTAGTCTATTAGGTAAATAATTCTGTGTAACTCTTTTACTCAGGGTAACGATCAAGAAATTTAACCACAAAGAACACAAAGGAAAGCACTAAGGGCACAAATAACAATAGAACAATTCAACAATAGAGCCATAAGAAAAGCACCTCAACAAACATCTTATCTCAGGTGTTATTGTATTATCATTTTCTTATTCGTAACGTTTTTGTTTTGGTCAGTTATATTCACAAAATAAATGCCCGGATTCATTTCTCCTTTTTCTATGGTGCATTGTTTCCCAGTAAAGGTTATCATTTTAATTTCTTTCCCGATGTTGCCATACGTTTTTATCCATAAGGTGTCGCCCAAAGAATTTAGGCGCAGCAAATAATTGTCGTAACCTCCCACACCATAACTGATTGTTCTTCCACAAACGATATAACCACCGTTATTTAATTGCTGAGAGCTATACCCATAATCATCGGATGCACCTCCGTAAGTACGCTGAAATTGTTGGGCTGATACTACATGAATAGTAAAGCACAATAAAAGAAATGCAAGGATAATTTTGTAATTTTTCATTTTATTTATTTTTATACATAAAGGTTGCTGGTTTTGTTCTATAACTACTGAGGAATATCCCAACTTTGTTCCATTTCTCCATAATATCGTATCGGTATTATGTGCGTCTTCTTTCTCTTTCTCTTATCGGGTTACAATTAGTTTTCGTGTTGTTGTTCCTTCTTTTGTTTTCATATAGACTATGTAAACTCCGTTGCTGTCAAGTTGTAATGTCGTTGTTTTTTCTGTGGTTTGTGTTTTTAGTATCTGTTGTCCAAGCATGTCTGTAACGCTTATTTCAGCAGGGACTGATAGCAACGAAATGGTAAACTGCCCTTGTGTTGGGTTTGGATATACCGTTAATGAATATGATGCTACTGCATTGGAGATGTCAGTTGTAACTCCAAAAATATGTTCATAGGTTGTTGCATATTGATATACACTTGCACACGTGCTTACTGCGTCCCAATTGATAGACCAGGTCATCATGCCTCTTAATGAAGGATAACCGCTTCCGTTTGATAATACATAAACGCCGGGTTGTGTACCAGTACCTCTTAGATACTTTATGGCAGCTTTTACGCTTGCCGAATCAACAAAACCACCACCTGCGGCACTGCTGCAAGCGGGCAATCCTACGGCTACTTTGTTGGCTGGCAATCCTACAAACATCCCACCTGAAGTGCTAAACCCGTGCAGGACGGCTTCTGTCATGGCGACAATAAAGTCAGCCGTTCCTTGTGTATAAATTCCCCCATCTATGCCATACATGGAACCACTGTTATAGAGCTGCACTTGCAACACATCCAAGGAATCTCTCAACGCATGTATGATGGGCAAGTAGCCTCCCCAAATATTGCCAAAAGCCGATTGTCCGCCTTGCACATAAGCCGTTTCGGGAGCCATCGTCAGTAAAAGTTTATGCGCATGGGACGCATGATAGTTTGCCATGATTTGTTTTATGGCATCAATCAAATTGACTTGGGCTATGTTACCCGGTGCAGCTATGGTGCCTCCACTTATCAATATGGAGTTGCCATTTTCTATATCTATGTCAATGCCATCAAATCCATAGGTGTTGATGATAGTCGTCATAGAATTTATAAACGCATTCTTATTGATGGTAGTCGTGAGGTCAATGCTTGTGGTGGCGCCTCCAATACTCAACAGCACTTTCTTTCCTTGACTTTGCAATGCCTGAATTTTAGTAATCAAAACACTCTGAGAAACAACTTCAGGCGTAAACAACATCGTCATATCCGAAGGAGATGTGGGAACCGCAAAGGCTATTTCTATAACATTATAGCGACTGTCAATAGCATCCAATTGAATGTAGGGTGCATTTGCATCGGTCCAATTATGCCAATAACCTATCAATGCAGGATTCGGAATTTGTGCTTTACACATTGAAATTACAAACGTTAAAGCAATTAGGGTGAAGAGTTTTTTCATGATGTTATTTGTGTGTATTCGAAAGAATTTGTTGACATATTAATTTCTGTTGGGTGTATAGGGTGATTAATTGACTGATTAAGAGAAGTGCGAAGTTGCAAACTTCGCACAACACCTTGATTTGTAGGTGCGCAATTTGCAGGTTCTCCCCAACAGATACCTGTTACCCTTTACTTCATTAAATTCCCATCTTTATCGCGTGCCTCGACACTCATAATAATAATTCGCGCAGGAAGTCTGCCTGCTTTTAAAATCGTGGCAAGGTCTTTGGCTTCGCTTTCGGTGAAATTGCCTGTGATGGACGAGTTTCCGTTTGGTATCTCTCCCTGAACAGTGGGGTAGGAGTAAACATAATCGTCGAGCACCATGGCTATCGCTTTCCCGATGTTATTGGCAGTAACATCTCTCCAAATTTTGGCGCCTTCAGCATTCATCTTTATCGTGATTTCTATTTGCGAGTTGTAGCCGAAGTCCTGACGTGCATCAATAATCTTGTCGGCAACATCGAGCGCGGGTTTGCCTTCGCGTTTAGCTTTCAGCGCAAGCAACGATAGGATAGGTTTGTTTTTATCAAGAGGCTGTTGGCTCCAAGCAAAATGAAGTTCGGGGGGAAATACTTGCGCAATTTGAGGCATGCGCAACAACTTGTTCAGTTGGGCGGTGTCGGCTATTTGGCAATAACCCACCACGGGTCCGCGCTGTGGAAAGTAGTTTCCTTTTTCATCTTGAAGCAAAGCAGGCTGCAATATCGCCATCAAGGGATGTTCGGCGTAGTAGGCTGCGTAAGACTTTTTGCCATTGTCGCGGTCGCTTCCCTTCATATCGCTTTCTTCCCCTTTGTCAGTTACTTTCGATGCATTGCTATCGCTCAGGTCCATCAGGGCTTTTGCTTTTTTGTCGGCAATCTCCAAATAACTATACACATCTTTATAGTCGAAGGTTTCCCAAAACTCCAACTTGCCGTCATATTGGAGGAGTTTCATCACCTGTTGCGGGTCGGCAACATCAGCGAGTTCGAGGGTGAAACGATTGCGGTTTTTAGCTTTTTGAATGCTCACCACTTCACAACCAAGCTTGCTGAGGCGGGTTTCAATCACTTTGATGCTACCCTCGATGATATCATCCACGGCTTTGTTCAATTGCTGAATCACTTCCGAATTGGATGCATTAAAAGACATCTGCTGCTTGCCAAGAACGCTGAACACGGATGCCAATCTCCCATTGGGTGAGGTTTTGTTCCATACGCTCTCAAACAAAAGCACGAAATCGGTTGAGTCTTTTTCCTGCAGGAGTTCGGCCTCAAGGAGGGCTTTGTTCAACATAGAGTCGGCAGGATTATTGGAAAGGCTGCGCAAGATGTCGGGCATCGAAAAGCCTAACGTGATGATCATCTTTTTGTCGCCGCCACTTTTAAACCATTTGCATGAGGACAAACTGCCACACATCAATGCGCATAGAAGCACAAGCGTTAGTCCAATTTTTTTACTGTGTTTCATCTCTTTAGGTTTTTATAGTTGTTACTCTTTTTTGAATCCGTGATATAGTGAATGGGTTGATTGAGTTGAATGGTTGATTGAGTTAATTGAGTTAATTGAGTTGATTATGTTGATTGAGTTAATTGAGTTGATTATGTTGATTGAGTTAATCAGAAGGAGTACGATTTGCATAGTTAGAACAACTGAGAAACGCCATGGCATGTCCCTACAACGTCTGTCTGATACGTTTTATGTAATAATAAAAGGAACTCCATCTTTGCCAAATTCATATTCTATCAATTCAATGGCGTCATCATCTTCTTCTAAAATATATTGCGTAAGAGCAAATTCTTTGCATGTTTTAAAATTAAACTCTTCGGCAAAGGCAATTGCACCATATATTATATTGTGGACAATGGCATAATCTGTTTTTGAAAACCCTTGTACAATTTCTTCAGCATACCTCGATGCCACTGCTTCTATCAATTCATCAAGATCTGCTCTGGGAATATTAAATCTAAAGAAGGAATCTTTTACACCTAATGCAAAAGTATCAACTAAATATATCCCTACAGTGTAATGTCCGTTAGTGTGGGAGCGGGCAACAAAAATTTGTGCCATTCCATAGTCGTGCCAATCAGCGTTTACATAACATTCGGCAATGGGCAGGCTTCTTGCCTTGGTGCGAATATAATTTTCGGGAGTTAGTTGTTTATCAAGCTTCATATATTTTTTGATGCAAATTTACTTCTTTTTTGATTTATGGCAAAATTAAAATGAATTGAATAGCGAAAGCATGGAGTTGATTGGTTGATTGAGTTGATTGGTTGATGGAGTTGATTGGTTGATTGAGTTGATTAGGTGGATTGAGTTGATTGGTTGATTGAGTTGATTGAGTTGATTGGTTAATTGAGTTGATTGGTTGATTGAGTTGATTGGTTGATTGAGTTGATTGGTTGATTGAGTTGATTGGTTGATTGAGTTGATTGGTTAATTG
>CAIWVT010000378.1 GCA_903916135.1 uncultured bacterium | reverse complement strand
GCACGAACCTCGTGGACTATGGCTCCAATGGTTGATGTGGTTTTAGGATTAACTTATACACTCTCCGACCACCTGGTATTCGGTGCTGAAATTGCACCAAACGTCCAGTATTCTTTTTGACAGGTCAATACCAAATCTTACAATACGACCAGTGAATCAGCGACCAAAGGCATCAATTTTGGTTTAACAAGCGGGGCAGCCAACCTCACACTCGCCTACAGGTTCGGGAAATAAGGTAATGTGGTCAAAAATAGTTGGTGATTTTTCTGTTTTGACGAAGTAACTTTACAATTCAACCTGAAGAGGACGCAGGCTCTGCTGGAGAGCAACCTGTCAGCAATAAGGTTGAGGGATATCCAAACAAGGGCGGCCACAAGCCGCCTTTATTATTGCATATCCCTCAATGGCTTTTAAAACTCAGGCCTGATCATTTCGAAAATGTAAATACCATTTTACAAAGTTCTTGCGGTTCTTGATTGATAAGCCACGATGAATACTTAGGTTATCTTTTAGGTGACCAAAAAACGACTCCAAGGCATTTGTGGTTTTTGGTATTTGAGCATCCTCCAGGAAGTGAAACATGTTTGGAAAAGCGCTTATAAGTAGATGCCGAACACGTCGAAGCATTTTATGTGTGTACCAAATCCGCTTGGTTCCAGGATTTATACTTTTTTCGTTAATGTAAATTCGATGTTCTACATCCCAATCATATAAGGCTCTCAACCACTCTTGTCTTTGATTTTCCGTTTCGATTTTACAAATCTGCTGAGTTATATTCAACAACTGTTTTCCCGCAATACTTTTAGGCTCCTGGGTGAGCCAGATACGCGACATACGCTGAATGTGGACCAGGCATCGTTGCGTTGGAACCGAACGTTTAAACACCTTTCTTATCGCTTTGAGTATAGCCCGGTGTCCATCACACGTGATACTCTCTATCTGGATATTTAATGCCTTGAGATTCTCCAGATCTTCGCGTATCTCCTCGTATCGCTCATTGTCACTTAGCCGATAAAGTTGGGTACACTTAACATCGCTATTCCTATAAACAACAAGGCAGATGTCATTCGAAAAATAAGTGCCGTCAAGGATAATATGCACTCGCTCTTTTTGAGGTATTGTAAATACTGGCGGACTTGCCAGGTAATGTTTAAATATCCTCTGGATTTTACTCTTACTGTATCCACTGCGCTCTGCGACCTGATCGATAGTCTGCTTGCCTAATATCCAGCGTGAAAACCAAACAAATAGTTGATCATATCGTTTACCTTCATTTCTCCATGTGAATAGCTGCCCACAGGCCTTGCATCGGTATCGCTGCTTCCCATTCTGATAACCCCATCTAATGACAAAAAAGCTGCCACATGTGTAACAGCTTTTTTATCCATTTTTGACCGAAATATAAAACGATTTATAATTCTGTCTAGCTATACCTTGATATTATTGAAATAGAAGCGGGTTTTACCAACTATTTTTGACTATTATATCATAATTGAATATCATAAAACTTTGACAAG
>CAIWVT010000377.1 GCA_903916135.1 uncultured bacterium | reverse complement strand
TATTAAAATACAAAAATACAAATTAGATTGATAACTTAACTATTTTTTTTTTGAAATTAACAAACAAAATTGTTACAATCCTTATTATCTTTATTTTAAGCAAACTTTTTTTTTGAGTGCTTTACATGAATATGTTCTATTATGACTTTTTTTTAACAATATTCTGTTTTCAGATGACAAGCAATAGATGGTGAACATCTCGACTCAAAATTCATTTTTAGAATCAAAAATTAAAATACAAAACCAATAAAAGCTCTTTAGAAAATTAGTGTAAAATCCGATTTGTGAATTTAAGGATAGTACAAAGTACCAATTTTTGCCTCAAATGTATGTCCTAAGCTTGGCAGTGTATATCCTTTTGTCTGCAGTGTATCTACATTGGTCGGAGATGTATATACATTGGTCGGCACTGTATGACCTAAGCTCGACACTATATGACCTAAGCTCGGCACTGTATGTCCTAAGCTCGGCACTGTATGTCCTAAGCTCAGCTCTGTATGTCCTAAGCTCAGTTCAGGACATACAGTTCTCGGTTCAGTATGTACTGATCTGTTGTAAATGTTCGCCACTTTAGAAGAAAAATCACATGAAATCCTAACGAGATTAGAAATTTCAGCGTGCAAAATAGTTCCATAGGGACAAAATGTTTATAGAAAAATAAACCTCCACAGCATGAAGTCCTGAAGGGACGAAATATCCGTGAAACTTGAGCCTTGTAAGGAATCGAAAGGGATGAAAAACTATTTTCCCCGAACACCAATGCTTTGCATTAGCATTACAATAATTTCGCGCTCTGTTTTTTTTGGTGATGAATATCAGCGAATCTTTTTCAATACAATTCCGAAGGTTGTACCTTTATTTATCGTGGAAGATTTCACAAAAATTTTGCCCGCATGATAGTTTTCTATGATGCGTTCCGACAAACTCAATCCCAGTCCCCAGCCAGTTTTCTTGCTCGTGTATCCAGGGTTGAAAATCGCTTTGAATTTTGATTTATGAATTCCCTTTCCGGTATCGGAAATTTCAATATGCACATTTCGCTCATCTTCCGTAACTTTAATTTCAATAGAACCATTGCCTCCCATAGCGTCAATAGCGTTTTTGCAGATATTTTCAATCACCCATTCAAACAAATATTTATTTAAGGGAACAATAATTTCGTTGGAAGAAAAAATAAGCGTATAAGTGATTTTCTTTGAAGTTCTCTTTTTAAGATATTCTATCGAATTGTTTACCAACTTCACTATGTTCTGAAGTTCAAGCTTCGGTTCGGAACCAATTTTTGAAAACCGTTCCGTGATTGTTTCGAGCCGATTGATATCTTTGGTTACTTCTGTCAGGGAGTCTTCATCAATGCCTTTTAATCGGAGAAGTTCCACCCAGGCAATCAGGGAAGACAAGGGTGTGCCTAATTGGTGTGCCGTTTCGCGAGCCATACCTACCCACACTTGGTTTTGCTCCGAGCGTCGCGATGTGCTGAACAACAAATAAGCGATAAGCAAAAACACGCCGATAATTATAAATTGCACATACGGAAAATACTTTAACTGAACGAGCAAAGGCGAATCATAATAAAAAACCAAGCAATCGTCCTGACCGGGCAAATTCACTTTAATGATATTATTGTCGGCTTCCATCGAACTGATGGTGGATTTAAAATAATTCGTGTCTTTAATTTTCACAGTATCCATATTCCCAAAAGCAATAAGGCGCTTGTGAGCCGAATCGGTAACGATAACTGGGACCGAAGGCGCATTAGTAACAATTTCTGATAAAAAAGCTTTTACTTGTTTGTCCAAAACTTCTTTCAATCCCGTGAAAACTTTAGAGTCTTTATAATATAAAAGGTTCTTTTTCATTCCAAAATATTGCACCTCGATGGGCGGATACATCGTAAACTCTTTTAATAGTTTTCCTTCCAAGTGCTTCACAGAATCAACATCAAAATCCACATTACGCATCAAAATGATGTTGCCTGCCTCATCGGTGAGAATGGCAGGGATGGTGTTATTGTCGGAAATTATTTCAGAATAAAACGTAAGGTTTTCGGTGTAATCAGCATTTAAGGCATACAAATAGGCATTCGCCCAGAGTTTCACTTTTTTTCGCTCTTCATCTTGCAATAATGTGTAAAAAGTTTCCGTGGCATTCACAAGGCTTGCTTTTTTGGTGATAGCATCCACCCACAACTTGATTTTGTTGCGTTGGTCAGATTCAATTTGTTTCGCAATGCGGTCTATATACCACAATGAGAGCGTAAAAATTATCACCGCCGAAACAAAAAGAAGAATCTTCCACCTGCGTTTTTTTATATATATATTCATGGTGTTTGACGCTATATTATTCTAATAATTTATTTTTATAAAGATCATCCAAATTGAGTTCCATCATAATGCGGGTGTCGGAAGGTAGAATTTCTAATACACTAGGGTCTTCGCATTTTTTTCTGATTATGGTTTTAAATCCTAATTTAAGATATGATTTTACGGCAGCCTCGTTGGTTTCGGCAACATGTATTTGCACTCTTGAAAAACTGACGCCTGTTTGAATCGCATCTTTGATGTGTTCCATAATTAGTTTGTTTGAAACGCCCAAGCCTCTGTATTTATTGCAAACATACACCGATTCAATTTGCAATGTGCCCGCTGCCCGTGGAATATTCAAGGCTTCGATTAGCGTAGATTTTGAGGAAGCCCGAAGAATGGTTTCTTGCCCTAAGAAGTAATATAATACATTGGCTTTAATCATTGCGGAAGGAATTCCGTCGGCTGCCTCTATCCACGAACAAACCGTGCCTGCATATTCATTCTGGATATACGCAACGATAAATCCCGACAAACAAAGCTCCTGCCCGGGGATATCTTCAAGGAGTGCATTTTTTATAAGTTCGTTCACTTGATTGGTATCGTAGTCAAATACCGTCGCATAGCTTAAGCGGTCTGTCCCGCTTTTCTCCGCCTCTATGATGGCTTCCCTAATGAAATCAATGTCGTTTTCAGTGGCTCGTTTAAATGTTATCATGCTATATATATATAGGTATATTTTCAAAAATTCAAAATTAAACAAATAGATGATAATTTTGATATATTTTGTTCGTTAAATAAAAAAAACAGCTAATTTTGACCCAAATTTATTATTATGCGAAAAATATTTTATTATGCAATCTTGATGGCAGTTGTTCTTTATGGCTGCGGAGGAACTAAAACTAAGGTTGACAAACAAAGCACACCTGTTTCCGATATGAAAGGAAATATTATTATTAATGGCTCGGATGTTCTTTTTCCACTTGCAAGGAAATGGGCACAAGTTTTTAAGAGTGAAAATTCCGGAGTTATTATTGATGTGCGATCTACATGCAGTGATAATGCAATTCGAAATCTTAAATCTGGATTAATTAATTTAGCGTTAGTTTCGCGCGAACTTTCTCCGGAGGAGAAAGCAGAAGGTTTGATTTCTTTTCCTGTGGCGATGGATATAGTGCTGCCTATTATTAGTTTTGATAATGATAATATCCAGAAAATTGTTCAGGCTGGTGTTACAAAAGAAAAATTGATGGGTGTGTTTACAGGTAAAATAAAAACTTGGGGACAACTAGTAAACAACAAAACCACCGATTTGATTGAGGTGAATAAACTTGCAGACACCACAGGAACATGCCAAACTTGGGCAAATTTCTTGGGAGTAAAACCAAAACAAATCATAGGAACCTCACAATATTCAAATAGGAGTTTGGCAGATGTTATCGTTTCAAAAAAACTTGGTATTGGCTTTTGCAGTATGTCGGTTATTTATGATGTGAAAACGAATCTTGTTAGACATAATTTATATGTCGTGCCCATTGATTTGAACTCGAACAAACAGGCTGACGATAATGAATTAGTATTTGACAAGTTTGATGATCTCAAAAGTATTGTTTCAGCAGGAAAATATCCTTCTCCTCCGGCAAGGAAACTATATTTTGTCACTAAATCTATTCCTACCGACCCCGCATTAAAAGCTTTTGTAAAATGGACATTGGGCATCGGACAAAACTACGGTAAAGATTTTTGTTTAGTTACGATTGATAAAAAAAGTATGAATGAATCGCTTAAAAAATTGAAGTAATCAGCACAGCAACCTATGGTTTCTAAAAATGTTGATGATGGCTTCTTGATTGTCTTAAATTTGTTTGCATTCGTCTTCATATTTTTGAAATAGTTCGAAGTTTTTTCAATTTTTTTTTTTAATTATGAAAGAAAAAAAAGAGAAAAAGTTTTGTTATATTTTTATAATGATGTATCTTTGACGAAATTTTTTGATATAAATCAGTCAAT
>CAIWVT010000376.1 GCA_903916135.1 uncultured bacterium | reverse complement strand
TGTCGGGAGGCGACATTATAAAAGTATTGACAATTAGGTGTTTTAAGATGGTTCTTCCTTTTTTACCAGACAACAGTGATTTAAAAACTTTTTGGAATAAGATTTCAAGAGTTTTAAGCAATGCTAATGAAAATTTCCCTCCCTTTTTAATTTGTCAGGCTTTGTTAAAGCCCCTTTTCAAGGGGTTTGGGGTTTTTCGGTTCCAAGATAGAACCCAAATGACGAGGATGCTGCTCAATGCGCCTGCCTCAACGGCAAGCAATGCCAATAAAATCAACGCTCCAAATTTCTTTTAGTAATTTCTTTTTTTAATTTTTTCGGATTTTGGCGTGTGTCAAACAATGTAATAACGAAAATGCTTGATTCGTCAAACGTATAATAAATTGTGTTTTGTTTGGTAACACTGCATTGATGAAGTCCTTTCACGAAATCTGACCGCGTAAAACTTTCAGGATAGGTTTTAATCGCTTCAAAACAGGCGTCAAGATTAAGAATAAAGTCCTGTTTCACTTTCGCCGACCATTCTTTTTCAAGATATTCGAGCAGAGTATTTAATTTTCTTTCTGCTTGCTTTGAAAGTATGACGGTGCGCATCATTTTCTGTGTTGTTTTATGAATTCTTCGTAATCAACAACTTCTCCCTCTTTGATTTGCTGTATGCCTTCGAGAATATCATCTTTTTGTTGCAGAGACAGTGTATCCCAAAAATCATTTTGAGCTTTTGTTTTAAACAGTTTTTTAATGGACTCAAGGATGCCGGGATTATCTGTTTCCAGAATCAATCGCATAAGTTCGAGTTTTTCGGCTTGTATATTCATAACACTATATTTTTTACAAAAATACACATAATCTTTCAATAAAATAATAAAGGAAAGAAAAATAGGATGCTGATGATAGCAAAAGGAACGCTTTAGTCTTATCGCCACACAGAAGCATACTAATCTTCAATAATGGTGCCATGCCGCATACAGGTTTTAGTCTATCGGCAGTGTGAACGAGAATTCGCTGCCTTCGCCCACTTTGCTTTTCACATGGATGGCTCCGCCTTGTTTCTCCACAAATTCTTTGCAGAGAATCAATCCCAAGCCAGTTCCTTTTTCGTTAGCGGTGCCAAGATGCGATATCATGCTGTCAATTCTAAAAAGATTATCAAGCAGGAAATGGCTCATGCCGATGCCGGTGTCTGTTACGATGAAAACAGCGACATCTTTCGATACGTTTAGCTTCACATGGATACTGCCCTGCGGATGGGTAAATTTTATAGCGTTATTTATTAGATTTCGCAGCACCGCTGATGTCATATCTTTGTCAGCCTTGAAAGTGATTTCGCTTTGAATTGTAGTTTTCAGGGCAATGTCTTTGATGTTAGCAGCAGGCGAACATTGCGCTACCACTTCGTTGATGAGTTCGGTCATGTTGATGGCGGAGGGGAGGGGTACGAGACTGCCGGTTTGCAATCGCGCCCAGTCGAACAGATTTTCCATCAACTCATGGGTTTGACTTGCTGCATCGCAAATGTAGCCTGCCAATTTCCGTATGCGGTCGGCAGGCATTTCGAGAGCTTGACGGGCGAGCATTTCGCTCAAGCCTATGATGGACACAAAAGGATTTCGAAGGTCGCCGGCGATGATTGAAAAAAATTTGTCTTTGGCGGCATTTAGCTCCTGCAAGGCTTGGTTTTGCATTTCAATGGTGTGCTCTTTTTGTTTGCGACTGCTGATGTCAATCATGGTGAGCATGCACTCTGTGGCGGTGCCGGGTGCCATGCCTTCAAGATGCACAAAAAGTGGCTCCGAATGTGTTGGTTTTATCACCAGCTCGCAGCTTTGTTTGGCTTTGTCAGAAAACATCTGCCCCAAAAACCAATTGAAAATCCATAGCGTTTCTTCCGAAACAAACAAACCGAAGCGTTTTTCAGTCAAGGATGTCCGTTCTTTGCCAAGCATAGCGGCAGCATTATAATTTAATTTTTTTATAGTGCCATCTTTCGTAAGCAAAAGATAGCCGAAAGGCGCATAATCGAACAGGTCGTTATATTCTTGTTTGGCTTCGCTGATGATTTGGTGCGTCTTGCTGAGTTCATCAAATTGCATTTGGAGTTCAATCTGATGCACATCCAACTCATGGAACAACTGTATTGTTTCACTTTCCAAAGGAAGCACAGCACCTCCATTGGGTTTATTCTTTAATTGCTCCTCTGCTTTTTGGCGCAAGAGAGCGGCGGCGGTGAGTTTTGGTTTCATTTTTCAAACTTTTTGACATGTAAGAGAAAGGTATTGTTTTATGTTCTTTAGAAAAAAAGTAAAAGTACAAATTTTTTTTATATATTTATACAAATAAATAAATAAAAACGCCAAAACAAAATATGCGCTTGAGGAAATGGGTTGGACTATTACAGAAACCGTTGCGGTATAACAAACGATACACAACAGAATGGAACGCAGATGACGAAGGATGGAACGCGAATGAAAAAGGATGGAACGCGAATGAAACGGATGCTGCGCAGCGCGAATGAGGGCGGATTTTAGAACGGGAAGAAACCCCAACCCCTTAAAAAGGGCAGTGATAAAGCAGGAAGAAACCCCAACCCCTTGAAAAGGGGCAATAATTCAGTGTTCTATTAAAAAACTTTTCGGAAAAGATTTTAAGAGTTTTAAGCAATGCTAACGATAAATTCCCTGCCTATATAATTTGTCAGGCTAAGTTATAGCCCCTTTTCAAGAGGTTTGGGGTTTTTCTGTGCTAAGTTATTGCAACTTTTCAAGGAGTTTGGAGTTTTTTCTTTCAAGATAGAACGCGGATAACGAAGATTAAAACGCGGATGAAACAGATATAAATAACGCGCTTGTCTCAAAGACAGTCGCGTTCTGTTCTGCAACAAAAACCCCCCAAACTTTTCTTAAAGGCTTGGGTTTATAGATTATGTGATTGAAAAAATAAAAGTAGAGTCTCTGATATTTTTCCTGCACCCCGACTGATGCAAAACCCCTGTTAGGTGCTGGTGTTATATCCACCGTGCTTATAAACCATTGTCGTTATTGAGTTTTCGTGTCATTGAGTGTTGTGTATGCGTTGTGAGTTTTTTTTAATGCGTTGTTTATGGCGGAGTCGGAGTTACTGATGGAACAGGATTTCTTACTGCATCAATAATACTTATGTATTTGTCTATGTGCTGCAACAATTCATTCAATGCAGAAGAAGCTTCTTTGTCTGCATGCAGAAAGTTTGCATAATTACAATATTTAAAAACCTTCTCAATATTGTCAAGGTCATCATCCGTAAGTAATTTTATTTTGCTTTTTGTATCTTTAAGACCACCAGTTATTGTTGAGAAATTATCTTCTTTGTTCCACATTAACAACTCGTTTTTTATAAAACGTTCAACTGATAACCGTAACAGATGACCATAGGTTATGGCAGCTTCCTCAAGGCTCAGGGTTCCTGCGGACGCTTTTGTAATCAATGATTGATGACTTCCTTTCAATTTGGCGTGTAAGTCAAATTCAGTGTCTACGTATATTAGAGATCCTTTAAAAGCAATAGTGTTTTTTAGGATGCCAAATTTATTTGGATTTGGATTTTCTTTTTTGATTAGATATTTATAAAACAAGGGATGATGTGTGAAAACAAAAACTTGTGAGTAAACAGTTACTTGTTCAAAAATAGCATCTGAAAGAATTTTTAAATTAGAAGCGTCAAGGCTTGTAATTGGGTCATCGAATACCAATACTTTATTCCCTTTGTCCGCTGTGTTTTCATTAATTGCAAAAAAGAATGCTAATGAAATTAATTGTCTTTCACCTTCGGATAACCCAGTTTTAATATTTCTCTCTCGTCTTTTAAAATCAAGAATTCTAAACGAAAATGGAACTTCTGAGGTTGAACCTGTTACTCGATTTGGTTCTAATGTAAAAGAAAGATTAAACCTATTTAGAAACGCCATCATCTTTGACAAAATCAATGTCGGGGCTTGTGTAAGGATATATGCTTTCAAATCATCCTTTGCACCAACAGAGGTTAATCTTAATGTTTCTTTATCCTCTCTCAATTTATTCCATTCCTTAATCAATGAATGATAATTTTTGTCGAAATAAGTTTTGATATCTGTAAGTTTAAGGAGTTCAGGTTCCTTCTGCAGAATTTCTTGGTTGATGGTCGCAACTTCGGAATACTTAGTTTTAAAGTCAATTATTCTATCGGTATATTTCTTCAACGATTGCATAACTACCGCCAAAGCAATTTTAATGTCTTTTATATATGAAGATATTGCATTATAGTCTTTACTAAAATCATACGTTTTAGTATCTATCGTTTTTAAATTCTCCAATGCAATTAGTAAATCATCAATGGCTTTCGGATAAGTTAAAATAGAATTTAGCTTTTCTTCCAGAGAAAATCGTTCTATAAAAGCTTCTGTGGTTTCTCCTTCTGGAGAATTTTCAGATGAAAACTTACCGACATTATAGTTTGCCCAAAAGTCTGATAAGGTTTTATAGGAATATGATATTCTGGTTGGTAGTTGAAAGGCTTCCTTTATTAAATCGCTTAAATTATTTTTAATTAACTCGATGTCCGCAATATATTTCGCCTTTTGTTCCTTGTACGTTTGATTAAAAACAGTCGAATAGGAATTTATAATTGCTTCTTGTGGTTTTAGTGATTGCAAACAAAAAGGGCAACTATCTTTATTTTCCGAAGTTTCAATAATTTGGAGCCCTTTCTCAATAAACGCTTTGTGATCAGAGATATGTTTGATTAAACTTTCACTTGCAAATTTTGTAGAAGTATCTTCTATTTTACGTGTAAATATTTCTTGAAATTCTGAAATTGAAAGAAGGTTTTTAGAAAATGAAATTTCTTCTGGTGGATTAAAAGAAGAAACATTTGCTGTTTGATTTCTTCTTAGTTTTAGTTGTTCAATATCATCAGAAGCACTTTTGTAATTGTCATTGTTTGCATCTTTTAAAGCTATTAATTCAACTTCGCTTTTATCTTTTAAAGTAGCATAGATTTCAAGGTCTTTCGGTAAAAATGACTGGTTTAATTTAATAGTATTTGCATCTTCAAAATCCTTTAAAGCTTTTGCAGTGTCATTTTCCGCTTGTTTTTTTCTGTTTGCTTCTGCATCAAGGTCTATTAATAACTTTCCAGAATTTTGGCTGTGTTTATTTCTTTCATTACTACGCTCTCCGTTAGTATGAACATTTTCATCAATAAACGTTTGGTCAAAAAATAAAATCAAATTTTTAGGCAAGCTATTGTCCCAGGCATTTGCAGAATAATTGTATAAATTCTCATCAATTTTTATTTTAATAGAATTTGGCTTTTCACAACTATTGCTAAATGGCGAATGCTGCGAAATGTCTTTTAAAATTTCGCAAATAGCACTTTTTCCACTGCCATTTTCTCCAAATAAAACATTATAAGGGCAAAAGGATTTTTCTCCTCCGGCACTGTCAATACAGAACTCCGACCATTTGAAATCAATAAATGATTTGTATTCCTTAATATGGTTTATCTTCTTGATTTTCATTTTTTACTTTTCTTCACTTTCTCCTTTGTAAATAGGTCTGCCGTATATTTTTCGTACGCTTGCACATAATGTTTATGTTGCACCATTGGTGCAATATCTATTATATTTTTTGAGTTGGTGCTATTCATTTTTTGCTTTTGTAGTTATTTATAATCAACACCTTAACTATTATTAAAATTTCAAATTATCTAAAGAACTTTTCATTTGCTCCATTCCTTTATGAGTTATATGCGTAAAAATTTCTCAACAAAATTAATCATTATTCTAATACATTCGCATTTTCAATCCAAGTATTTTATACTATAGTTTATTTCACTCAACAAAAGTGCATAGCATTTCCCAAATAATACCGATACGGCATCTTTTCGGAGGGGGCTTAAGAATGGAACGCGAATGACACGGATGCTGCGCAACGCGGATGAGGGCGGATTTTAGAACGGGAAGAAACCCCAACCCCTTGAAAAGGGGCAATAATTCAGTGTTCTATTTTAATACGTTTTGGAATAAGATTGCAAGAGTTTTAAGCAATGCTAATAAAAATTTCCTTCCCTTTTTAATTTGTCAGGCTATGTTAAAGCTCCTTTTCAAGGGGTTTGGGGTTTTATTCTGCCAAGTTAGAACTTATTTTTAAGGGTTTGGGGTTTTCCGGTTCCCAGTTAAAGCCCTTTTCAAGAGGTTTGGGTTTTTTCTTTCAAGATAGAACGCGAATGAAACGGATGCTGCGCGGCGCGGATGAGGGCGGATTTTTGAACGGAAAGAAACCACAACCCCTTGAAAAGGGGCAATAATTCAGTGTTCTATTTTAATACGTTTTGGAATAAGATTTCAAGAGTTTTAAGCAATGTTAATAAAAATTTCCTTCCCTTTTTAATTTGTCAGGCTATGTTAAAGCCCCTTTTCAAGGGGTTTGGGGTTTTATTCTGCCAAGTTAGAACTTATTTTTAAGGGTTTGGGGTTTTCCGGTTCCAAGTTAAAGCCCTTTTCAATAGGTTTGGGGTTTTTTCTTTCAAGATAGAACGCGAATGACACGGATGCTGCGCAGCGCGGATGAGGGCGGATTTTTTCTTTTGATGAGATGGACGCGGATAAATGCAGATTTTTTAGGTCTGTGTTTATCCGCGTTATTGTTTTGACACAACAATACAATATACGGCATTTTGGGTTATATGATTTTGCAATAAACGGACAAATAGATGCTTAAAGCTTTTTTGATTAAAATTAGTGTTTAGCCGGATGTGCAAATCGGGGGCAGATACAGGGATAGACTTGCGATAAAACAAGGATCTGCTGGAGTAAAAGGAGACGGTATGACAAGATTTCCTGATATGTATCCTGAATCCATTCCAGGATTTGCTGATCAAGCAAAAAAAGGTGATGTTGAT
>CAIWVT010000375.1 GCA_903916135.1 uncultured bacterium | reverse complement strand
GAATTTTTCTTTTCAATTGATGTTAATACAGTTTTATGAGTCTTTTTATTATGATGCGGCATAAACATCCCGCATACGCAGGAGTTATGTGAGATACTTGGGGGTGATATTCTCCCTTGCCAACTCGACAATTTCATATTTCACTCAATTGGTAATTTGTACTGCGTCCACCACCCTGTTCCTGTCGCAAAATACCTTTATCCATCAAATCTTTTATATCACGTAATGCTGTGTCCGTAGAACATTTTGTAATCTTAGCCCATATTGATGATTTCAACTTACCATCGAAGCCATCAAATAATTTATTTATCATCAAACGCTGTCTTTCATTTAATGAAGAGTTCGCATGAGTTTTCCAGAACTCAGCCTTATGTAATACACTTTTAAAAGTGCTTTCCGTTTCCAATAAAGCGTTTCTTAGACAATAAAGAAACCATTTTAGCCATTCAGTTATATCTCCATTGCTGTGTTGAACTTTTTGGAGTACTTCGTAATATTGTTTGCGCTCAACAAGTATTTGACTTGACAGGCTATAAAATCGATCGGGGGATTTTTCCGCTCTTGTAAGTAACAAATCTGAAATAGCTCTTGCTATTCTTCCATTACCATCGTCAAATGGGTGAATGATGATGAACCAAAAATGGGCAATAGCTGCTTTTAATACATTATCTATTGAATTATCATCATTAAGCCATGTTAAAAATTTTTTCATCTCCGGACTTACTAAAATCGGGGCAACTGCTTGGTAATGGACTTTTTCTTTTCCATATGCTCCCGAGACTACTTGCATTTCTCCGGTACGATAACGACCAACTTCAATCTTGTATATGCCGCTGTATCCCGATGGAAAAAGAGCAGCATGCCATCCAAACAATCTTTCTTCAGTGATTGGGTTTATATAATTCTGGGTAGCATCTAAAATCATTTCAACAACACCCTCAACATTTCTATTGGAAGGAACAAGCCCTCCCGTTTCTATACCCAACCGTCTCGCTATTGAAGAACGAACTTGATTGAAGTTTAATCGCTCTCCCTCTATCTCTGAAGACTTTACTACGTCATGGGTCAATGTATTTAGCGTGGCTTCTTCCTTACTAGAAAATCCAATGGAAAGCATTTTTCCAGTGATTTGCCCCTGAAGGTTACGAACCTCTCCAAAAATGGAGTTGATTGATCTTTCTTCCCATGTAAAATTGGGCCAATTTTCTTGCTCGTATATGTATTTTGCCATAGTTAATCACTTACTTGCGGCAAATATAACAATTAATTACCGCATTCATGCGGCGTTTATTTGGTCTTTTCTCCGCAACCAGCAATACTACAAGAGAGAAATAGCCTTGCTGCTAACGCCCCGTCGGCAGCCGCATGTGCGCCTGCCTGCCGGTAGGCAGGGGCGATAACAGGTTTTACATTAGATTTACGTTTCCATATTCACAAGCCCCAAACTGCCTCCGTCCCGCAGTACTCTGAATTACAGTTGATAGCTTGTTATTTTACGTTATTTTTGGGTACTAACATAAGAAAGTTTTGAAAGTTCTTTGTAATATCATCCGAAATTATTTTTAGTGTTGATCATCCCGAATAAGCGGGAGTTTTGTGAGGGGCTTTGAGGGTAAAATTCTCCATTTACTTCTCGACCAAATTACTTAACGAATTTCCATTCTTCCTCTGTTAATTCATTCTAATCCAATCAATTTGTCTGCTCCTTGCAAACCGTAATACCCGATTATTGCAGAAATACCAATTTTGAACACTGTTTTGAAAATTTCTTTATTTTCTTTGATGAAATTAACAACTTTGTTTTTAAACGGTTCTTTAGCTTTATCATCTTTATTCGTTTTAATTTCTTCTACCGCCTGAACAAGTTCCTTTTTCTCTTGTTCTGTCTTACCGTATTTTTCAATTGCGGTGAACATTTGGGCGTCTAATTCAGTGTAGTTATTCTGCTCTTTTAAAACTTGAATAACTTTATCTTTATACTCATTAAAAGTACAATTAAAAAATTGACCATTTGTGAATTCCATATTATTAACATTTAAATTATTAACTTGATTAATGAAAATTTGTTTAATACTTTGCTCTAAAATATTATTTTTTTCTACTTTATTTGGAATAGTTTCAATTTCCGATTTTTTTATAGAAACTTCAACTATATATTTGAGTATGTCAAAATCCGCATTCGATAATAGCAATCCTAATTGAGCAATTAAAGTTGGATAATTATCTGCTTCTCCTCTTACTTTAAAAACATTATCTAACAATTCCTGCGCTTTGTTTGCATTTTCTTCGTATAACGTGAAAAAAGTTTTAATTATAGTAAACAATTCATCAACACTATCCTTTGAAGGTAATTTATTTTGTAAATTGCCAAATTGTTTCGATTTGATTTCAGTGATGGTTCGTTCTGTTTTTGCTGCATCCAATTGTTTATTATTGTTAGCTTTCGAAAGCTTTAATAAAGAAACTATATTATCATTTATTTCCTCATCATTTATTTCAACATTTTCTTCCAATGTATTATTTACTACAAATGAACTTGCTATTTTATGATTATAGTTATACTTACTTTTGATTTTAAGTATTTCCTTTGCAATCTCAGTCCTGCCTTGTCTGTTTAAATAATTATAATAGATTGAAAATAATGATTTATTTGCTTGGCTATGCCTCATTGCTTTGTCAAATATATTTTCAATTTTCAAAGCCACTTTCTCCGGTATTGGATTGTCAAACAATGCATTCATTTCATTGTTGTACAAATTAAATAATTTCAATAGTTCTATTGTTTTTCGTTTAACTAATCGAAAAACAATATGATATTCTATAATTGAAAAGTAATTCATGTTCTGAATTGCATAATCATTTATATCTTGTTGTTCTGGATTTTTGAAATTTTTAAAACGTTTTATTACTTTTTCATAATACTCGAACGCTTCTTGTTTATGACCAAGTTTCGCCCGTATGTTAGCGTATAAATTGTTATTAATAATATTGTTAATGTCTATTTTTTTTG